>JAMDEM010000205.1 GCA_023486985.1 Bacillota bacterium | reverse complement strand
GCAATAAGTTTCTCTATTGCAAGACCGGGCCCAATAGCTTCAATCCAGCCGCGGATTAATTTTTGATTTTTAGATTGTCCAACATACTTGAAAAAAGGCATCTTTATCAATCCTTCATCTTAACTATTGAAAACTGCTTCTCACATGCCCCCTCACCTTCATCCTCTCCCCGATGGGGAGAGGGGCGTAGGGGTTTTGATTTATCGAACCCCGCCGAATCCCACTTTAATCATCCTTTTAACCCCCTCATTCCCCCTTTACCAAAGGGGGATGAAAGAGGGGTTAGGGGATACAATGACCACAGGCTAGAAGCCTATGCTGCCTAATTGCTTATTTATTTAGCCGGACCCTCAAGAGACATACTCCTTGGAGCGGCTGTTTCATAAAGTGAAAAAGTATAATCTCCATTCTTAATCCTCAGCTCGATACTTATAGTGTTTGAGGAACTGGAGGCATTAAAATAATCAACGCTTGATGAGAGAACTTTACTATAAGAGCTTCCAGAAGCAGGAATAACAGTATATACAAGCTGATTCAATTCATTTTCTCTTCCTAAAAATGTATCATCGGAGAAATTTGCCGGAGTATTGTTAATATCTCTTCTAATCCATAAATCAGTAGAACCGTAAATTGCATATCCATTACCGATACTGATTTCGTCAACCATTCTTTTCATATTTATGGAAGCTTCATTCTGAGCTTCAAATCTTGAATTCAGAGCTTTACTATTGCGGGACGAATATATGTAAAATATAGAGAAGACGACAAAAAGCAAACCAACCAGAAACATACTGTTAAGGATTTCGGGAAGAGTAAACCCTTTGTTTTGGAATTTAAGGCTGTTCACCAGGCTCATCCCATGTCACCTTGACTGTTATTTTTTTATCCTGAGTATTGGGTGCTGTTTGTATGGTATAAATAATTTTTCCATTCATTGCCGCTAAATCTCCTGTGGTGACCGGGATTGTGATGCTGCCATTTGCCAGCTCCGGGGCATAAAAATCTTTGCTCATCAGGTATTCCACCTGCTTCCTGGCTTGATTGAGAGCCTCTTCCCTCCATTTGCTCCCTGCTCCGCTCCAGGCAGCACTGGCAAATGCCTGATAAAATAAAGTGGCAGTTATGCCCAGCACCACAAAAGCCACCAGAACCTCGATTAAGGTTAAGCCCTTGTTTTTACTGGAGCAAACCCGATGGCTCGTTCGGGGAACGCACCCTACAATCTTTTCTTTACTTAACAAGTTGATAGCTTTCATATGTAGATTCCCTTGCTTTGCTTCTCTTATCGGGTTCAATGAATTGAACCCCTACAGATGGACCGGATAAATACGACCCTTACCTATCTTTAACCCCCATGCCACCCTTAAATCCCCCTAACCCCCTTTACTAAAGGGGGCAGGGGGATTTTTCCTTTAATAAGGAGGGATTGAGGGGGTTAATAAATAACCCATTCCTCTATGGTGGATTCATTAATTTTTCCATCTTTATCAGTTCTGGCTATTACCTGCTGGCCTATCCCATTGCCTATCCCTGCTCCTATTTCATCTTCCATGAAAGTTTCCAGCCTGACCTTATATCCTGTCCCATTCTCAAACTTTTCAATTGTAATCCGGGGAGGCAGTATAAAGAGTTTTATACCTTCCTTATTATCATAGGCTTTGCAAATCTCAGAATTATACATCTTTAACTTTTCTTTTACACATGCTCCGCAGCCAACCAGTATCTTTTCTTCCTCTCTTTCCGCGACCCAGCCCTCTCCTAACTCATTTAAGAGAACAGGATAAGAAGTTCTATTCATAAGCTCATCTATTCTATCCTGAGTAGAAAGTAAATTTTGAAGTGCAGGGTGTTTAATATCATAGATAAGTTTTTCTTTATCAAGACCCTGCTCGGCTATCTTATTAAGAAACAGCGGCTTTATTGTCCCGTTTCCTCTTATTTCAATTTCACTGCCGTCTTTTGTTATTAATTTTCTTACCTCGCCGTATTTTACAAAATGAAGTCCTCGATTTTCGGTATTATCGAGCGTTCGCATAAGCTTCCGTCTCCTTTGCTTTTCTCTGTAATCGGTTTCATGAGAACAATACCGCAATGAACTCTGTGATTGTTCACGTCAAGGTTTTTAAGAACTAAACTGTAGTAACCGTCTTTTACAAAGGCTGCTTTCTCGACAAAGTCATTATCATTAACGGGATGAGCGGTTTCAATTATAGTCTCAAAATAAAAACGCCCCTTTGCTTCAAGAACAATAGCAGGCCTAGTTCTTGTTTCGCCTTTAAAGGTTGTCAATACACTCATTCCATCGAAGATATACATTTGAGGAGCAGCAAAATTGGCTTTGGAGGGAAGGGTTACGTCAGAAAATTTAATTTCAGCAGAAACCAAGTAAAAATTTCCCAGGTTTGCAGGAAAAGAAATGATTTTTGATCTTATCTTTTCTGCTAACTCATCTTTTGCCGGCTTTTCAGATTTCAAGTCCGAAGAATGGCCGTTCCCGCCATTTCTTTCAAAGAAATAGTTATGGCTGAGGCTGAATTCTTTTTTTATTTTAATGGTCTTATCTTTATTAAAGTTCATATATCAATTATCAGCCCA
>JAMDEM010000019.1 GCA_023486985.1 Bacillota bacterium | reverse complement strand
GAACTTGAAAAATGCATCAACGCAGATCCCGAGTTCTTTCCTGCCTATGATGCCCTTGCTTCAATATATTACTTTACAGGCAGAAAAGACAAAACTCTCAAAATTTTCCTGGAAGCTGTGAAGAATAACCCGAAAAACGCGAAAGCGTGCGCTGAAGCCGGAAAAATCTTTTATATCAACAAAGATTTTGAAAAAGCAAGAAGCTATTTTCTGACTGCATACCGGCTTAATCCTGATAGCTACAACAAAGCTTTTCTGGAGAAAATAGACGAAAAAACAAAACCTGCAAAGGCTGAAGATAATTAGGGGTTGAGATATATTTTGCAATACTGCCATCCAGCATGGATAGAAATAAACCTCGATAATATCCTGCATAATCTGGAAGAAGTAAAAAAACTGGCAGGGAAAGAAACAAAAATCCTTGCTATGGTAAAAGCCGATGCTTACGGACACGGAGCCGTTAATAATGGTTGCGCTGTCCTTGCCGGCGGAGCTGATTACCTTGGAGTAGCCATACTTGATGAAGCCCTTGAGTTAAGAAATGCCGGAATCAAAGCTCCTGTACTCGTTATGGGAACAGGCATTCCCGGGCAGGCGGATGTTATCTTAAAAAACGGCATTACCCAGACCGTATGCTCAATTGAAATGGCTGAAGCGCTATCCCGCGCGGCTTCAAAAAACGGGAAAAAAGCTTTAATTCATATTAAAGTGGATACCGGCATGGGCAGGATCGGATTTTTTCCGAAGGAAGCCCCCTCAGCTATTAAAAAAATAAAAAAACTCCCCAATCTTGTGATTGAAGGAATCTTCAGTCATTTTGCCACTGCCCCTGATGAGGATAAAAGATATGTCAATGTCCAGCATGACAAATTCGTGAATCTTTTAAAAGAGCTGGATGCTTCCCGCCTGTCATGCGGCACGGTCCACATAAGCAACAGCGCAACCATTATTGATATGCCCTTTATGAAGCACCACATGATAAGGCCTGGAATAATGCTTTATGGGCTATATCCGTCCGAACATATGAAGCTGAAAATTGACCTGAAACCTGCGTTGTCTTTAAAGGCAAAAATTTCTTTTGTCAAAAAAACGGATGAAAAAAGCAGTATAAGCTATGGAAGAACTTACTTTGCATCCAAAAATGAAATTATCGCCACCATTCCAGTAGGGTATGCCGACGGGTACAACCGGAAACTTTCAAATAATTTTCATGTTTTGATTAACGGACAGTTTGCTCCCATAGTGGGAAGAGTTTGCATGGATCAGTTTATGGTTAATGTTTCTGCCATAAAGGGGGTCACCACCGGCGACGAGGCTGTTTTAATCGGAAAACAGGGAGATAAAGTCATTTCCATTGACGAAATGGCAAAAGCTGCCGGAACAATTAATTACGAACTTGTCTGCCTTATGAGCCGCAGAATCCCCAGAATCTATCTTGAGAAGGGGAAGGCAGAGTCAGCCAGAACTCTTAACGGCACAAAAAAATAGGTGCGTCCCGACCGATCCAGCATTAGGGGATACCCGCACTTTAGTGTGGGCCGGGGTACTCGCCCAAAAGGGGTTGGTCGAAGGGTTTCGAGAAGCTGTGAAAATGTCATTGCGAGTGAAACGAAGCAGCCTCGCAACGGGTTTTACGGAATCCCCTTCACCCCCTTTATTAAAAGGGGAAGCGAAGCAAGGGAATTCAAAACCCTGATTTCCTTAATGAATTAAGCGAAGCGGAAAATTTAGAGGGTTTTTATACCCCGGGCTAGAACTTATACTAACACGATAATATTTAATAGGGGTCACCTCGAATGGAGGGGGTGAATTCAAGTGGAAACAAGAGTTGGAGAAAACGAATCACTAGACTCTGCACTTAGGCGGTTTAGAAGGCAGTGCCAGAGAGCTGGTGTATTGGCTGAAATCAAGAAGCGCGAGCATTATGTTAAACCCAGCGTAAAAAGAAAAAAGAAATCGGAAATGGCTAGAAAGAGAAGATCAAGCTAGGAAATTACAAGGAGAAGCCGCTTAAAAGGCTTCTCTTTATCTTTGTTAAAGAAGGTTTTTAAGTGGTCAGTAAATGGGAAAATATTATAAGGATAAAACAAAACATAGGCAGGAACAGAACAGCCACTCATATTGCTCTTTTTCTATTTTTGTTCTTAAGCCTTGTAATAATTCTTTCCTTCAAATTTCTGCCTTCTGCCCCCCTTAAAGTCGGGGAGGTAAGCCCGAAAGATATAGAAGCCCCCCAGACAGTTGAGATTCTCGATGAAGAGGCAACCAGAGAAGCAAAAATAAAAGCTGCCAATACCGTGCCCACCGTATACAACATGGATTTTAACAGAATTACTGATTCTGACAATAAAATGACCGGCGCCTTTGAAACATTAAGAAAAATTCAGGCACACAAAACCCTTGAAAATGAAAAGGCTGCAGCTCTTCTTAAAACAAAGCTTCCCGGCACTCTTTCGGAAAAATCCAAAGAAATACTTCTTTCTCTTAATCCGGCAACTCTTTCCCAGGTGGAGATAATCTGCAAGCATATTTTAAGCCGTATAATGGGAAAAGAAATAAAAGAAGAAAATATTGATATAGCAAAAAAGGGAGTAACGGAGCTGGCAAAAACCATCTCCATGCCTGAAATCCTGAGAGTGGCTGTCGTTGAGCTAACCATTGGAGTAATTCAGCCAAACATGGTTTCCGATATAGCGGAGACGACAAAAAGACAGCAGGAAAAAATGCAAAGCGTGAACGACGTAAAAACTGTTATTGTCAAGGGGCAGATTATCGTCAGAAAAGGGGATGTTATTACCCCGAAACACCTTGCCACCCTTCAGGCTATCGGCATATTCAGGCCAGGCATAAACCTTCCCGGGCTGGCGGGAATCAGCCTTCTTATTTTAACAATAATACTCCTCATCCTTGCCTATCTTGCCCTTTACCAGCCTCCAATCCTGAGAAGCACCAAGCTTCTTTTTCTTCTTGCTTTGATTATAGTTTTAACAACAGGCATGTCAAAATTTCTGCCCGCCATTTCAGGTTCAGGCTACTGGGCGCCTGTAGCAGCGGCATCAATGCTTATCACAATTCTTCTTGATTTCAGGCTCGCCCTTCTGGCAACAGGAATATTAGGTATTCTGGTGGGAATGATTACCGGAGAAGTAAACTATGCCGTTGTTGCCATGATAACAGGATTTGCTGCAGTTTTCTCCGTAAGCAAGGTATCAAAGTGGTCGCAATTAATATGGGCCGGTGTCCTTGTCTTTCTTGCCAATATTCTTGCAATATTTGTCTTCAGCCTTGTTAAAGGCGAGGAGCCACTTGTCATGCTTTACAACTGCTTTGTTTATGGTGCAATAAACGGAGTCACTTCGGGACTGCTGGCAATCGGCCTGCTGCCGGTTCTGGAAAATTTCTTTGGAATTACCACTCATATAAAATTACTTGAAATATCTAACCCATCGGAGCCGCTGATGCAAAAGCTTCTGGTTGAAGCACCCGGCACTTATCATCACAGCGTCATCGTGGCAAATCTTGCCGAAGGAGCTGCCCATGCTGTAGGGGCTGATTCTCTCCTGGCAAGAGTGGGAGCTTATTACCATGATATCGGCAAAGTTAAAAGACCTTACTTTTTTGTGGAAAATCAGCTGGGGGGAGACAACCCTCATGATAAAGTTAATCCGTCTTTAAGCACACTTATCATAACATCTCATGTAAAAGACGGCATGGAACTTGCCAAACAATACCATCTTCCACAGCCTATTATAGACATGATAGCGGAGCACCACGGAGCCAGCCTGGTTTCATATTTCTATCATCAGGCAATACTTTCTAAAAAGGAGGATTTCTCGGAAGAAGATTTCCGGTATGACGGTCCCAAGCCGCAGTCCAAGGAAACTGCCATAGTTATGCTGGCTGACGCAATCGAGGCAGCTTCAAGAAGCCTGCAGTCTCCAAATCCCAATAAACTGGAAAATCTGGCAAGGCGCATTGTAAAGGAAATACTTTCTGACGGCCAGCTTGATGAATGCGACCTTAGTTTCAGAAATATAAGCGATATTGTAAATTCATTTGTTAAAACCCTTAACAGGATGTTCCACACCAGAATTGAATACCCGGAAAAAATTGACACGGAGATGATAAAGCAAGCCAGGGGAGGAAAAGTATTCACCCTGCCCAAAAAAGAAATATGAAAATATCCATTCGCAATAATCAGAAAAAAATACGAATCAGCCGAAAACTTGTTAACTCCGTTATTAAAACTGCCCCCGCGGAGGAAAACGCAGACTCGGAAGGGGAGCTAAGCATCCTCTTTACAGGGGACCAATTCATACAAAAACTTAATAAAAAATATCGCGGCATTGATTCCCCCACTGATGTGCTTGCCTTTCCTATGGAAGACCCCCGTCTTCTGGGTGACATTGTAATCTCCGCAGAAAGAGCGCTAGCCCAGGCATCTGATTTTAATCATCCAGCTGAGCATGAAATTGCCTTTCTTTTGGTCCATGGCTTCCTTCACCTTCTTGGTTATTCTGATAAAACAAAAGAAAAATCAAACCTCATGATGAAAAGAGCCAGGGCTATAATTTCAAAGCTTGACTTAACGGGTTCAGTCCGATGAAGTATCCGAAAAAGATTACCGAAAGCATAAATTACGCGATTGACGGGATTGTTTACGCCTTCAAAACAGAAAGAAGCTTGAAAATTCACTTCTCTGTTGCCATCTTCATCCTGATTCTTACCCTCCTTTTAAAGCTGGACAGATTTGAAATACTGATGATATTCTTCGCCATAACGCTTGTCATTTTGGCAGAAATGGTGAACACAGCAATTGAAGCAATAGTAAATCTTCTTACTCTTTCCCATCATCCCCTGGCAAAGATTGCCAAAGATGTGGCAGCCGGAGGCGTACTTATAACCTGCCTTAATGCTCTTGTCGTTGCCTACCTGATTATCATAGAAGCTTTTAAAAAGCCTTTTTATCTTGAAGTCTTCAACAAAATAAAAAGTGAGCCCTCTCATCTTGTATTTATAATGATTTTCGTAATTATCCTGCTGGTGGCGGTTGCAAAAGTTCTCGGCGGAAAGGGAACTTTTACAAGGGGCGGTCTGGTAAGCGGACATGCGGCGGTTGCTTTTGGAGCCAGCACGGCAATTTTATGCATAACCAAAAATACAATTGCCACTTTTCTTGCCTTTCTCGTAGCAATTCTTGTGGCGCAGAGCAGAATAGAGGCAAATATCCACCGGTGGATAGAAGTTATACTCGGCGCCTTGATAGGCATTCTGGTAAGTTTGCTGGTTTTTGTAATATTTGCAAGTTATTAAAGGGAGGCTTTTTCTTGGTAATCTCGCAGATAGAAATTTTTGCAACAATATTCGTGCTTTTGATGCTTACAACACTCCTTGGAGCGGTTGAAATTGCCGTTATTGCAACTAACCGGATAAAAATAAAGCAATATGCCAGGGAAGGCTCTAAAAAAGCAAAAATCCTTGAGAAACTGGTCTCAGAAAGATCAAGAGTGCTTACCTCAATGCTGGTCTGGACAACAGCCTTAATTCTTGCGGCAGATTCAATTGCCGCCTACTGGGCTGACAACTTCCTGGGGATATACATTGACCACCGTCTTGCCGTGGCTCTAAGCACGCTGGTTCTGACATTCATAATTCTGGTCATGGTGGAGATAGTGCCAAGACGAATTGCCGCTCAGAAACCTGAAACAATACTTTCCAGTGCAGCCGGAGCCATCAATATAATTGATAAAGTCACCTACCCTATCGTCAGCTTTTTTGTATTCATAACCAACCCTTTTGTGAAGCTCCTGGGCGGCAATGTGAAACACGGCGTGGAAATAGTAACCGAGGAAGAAATCAGAGAAATGGTAAATGTAGGACAGGAGCAGGGCGTGCTTGAAGAGGAAGAAAAAGAAATGATCCACAGCATCTTTGAATTCGGCGATACAATTGCCCGCGAAGTAATGAAACCAAGAATTGACATGATTTGCCTGGAGGCAAATTCAAGCATCTCCCGCGTTCTTGATACTTCCATCCAGCATGGTTTTTCAAAAATTCCCGTATATGACAACTCAATTGACAACATCATCGGGGTTGTCAATATAAGAGATCTCCTGGTTATCCTAAAAGATAAAAAAACTGATGTGCCTCTTAAAGACATTCTCCATAAACCTTTCTTTATCCCCGATTCCAAAAAAGTTGACGATCTTTTAAAAGAGATGCAGAAGGATAAAATCTCCATGGCAATAGTGGTGGACGAATTTGGCGGAACCGCCGGCTTGATAACCATTGAAGACCTAATAGAGGAAATCGTGGGAGAGATAGCCGATGAATATGACAAATCAATGCCTCCTGTGGAGAAACTTGAAGACGGAAGCTACTCGGTTGACGCAAAAATGATTATTGAGGATGTAAACGACCTTGTGGATGCCAACCTCTCAGCTGAAGAATTTGAAACCATCGGCGGACAGGTCTATGGAATACTTGGCAGGGTGCCAACTCAGGGCGAAAATGTGGAAATAGACAACCTTATGATAACGGTAGAAAAAGTTCACAGGCAGAGGATTACAAGATTAATATTGAAAAAGAAGGAGAATTAGAAGGAGAAGAGATGTATGGCGAAATCAATATATTTTACTCTCGGCATTCACAATCACCAGCCGGTAGGCAATTTTGAATCAGTCTTTGAGGACGCCTATAAAAAGTCGTACCTGCCCTTCATTGAACTGCTGGAAGCACATCCCGCCATTAAAATAAGCATGCATTATTCAGGTCCGCTTTGGGATTATCTTTTGAAAAAACATGAAGAATGGATTAGGAAACTTGCTGCTCTTGTAAAGCGCTCCCAGGTGGAGATTCTCACAGGAGCTTACTATGAGCCGATTCTGCCGAACATTCATGATCACGATAAAATAGGGCAGATAAAACTGCTTACCCGGACAATTGAAAAATACACCGGCTATAAAGCAAAAGGAATGTGGACAGCGGAAAGAGTCTGGGAGCCCCAGCTGGCGAAACCCATGGCTGAAGGGGGCGTAAAATACACCATACTTGATGAAGCTCATTTCAGGTATGCAGGACTGGAACCTTCAGGAATCTTTGGATATTACATAACCGAAGAGCAGGGTTTGCCTCTTTACATTTTTCCCATAAGCTATCAACTGCGCCATTTAATACCTTTTAAGGAGCCGGAGAAAACCCTGGAATTTCTTGCCTCTGCTGCAACAGAGGAAGGAAACCTCATTGCTGTCTTTGCTGATGACGGTGAAAAATTCGGAGTCTGGCCCGGAACCTATAAAACTTCTTTTGAAGAAAAATGGCTTGAGCGGTTTTTCAAAATGCTGGAAGAAAATTCAAGCTGGATAAAACTTATTACCTTCTCGGAATACATGGAAAAACACCCTCCGGCTGGAAGAATCTATCTTCCCACCGCCTCATATTTTGAAATGCTGGAATGGGCTCTGCCTGCTCCGGCCGGCAAAGAATTTCAAAAAGTTCTGGCTGAAGTAAAAGCCGCGGGCAAATGGGAAGAATATGAAAATTTCTTAAAAGGCGGTTTCTGGAGAAACTTTCTTGCCAAGTATCCTGAAGCCAATAACATGCAGAAGAAAGCTTTACTGGTAAGCCATAAAGTGGAAAAAATGAAGGGCGTGACGAAACATGACGCCCTCAAAGAGCTCTGGCAGGGGCAGTGTAATTGCGGGTACTGGCACGGCGTTTTTGGAGGAATTTATCTAAACCACATCAGAACCGCCGTTTATGAACACTTAATTGCCGCAGAAAGAATTGCCGACAATGAAACTCACAGCGAAAAACCCTTTATTCATGCAGAAACAATAGATTTTGACCTGGACGGAAAATCTGAAATTCTTATCAATTCCGATAAAATAAATCTTTACCTCGGTCCCCATCAGGGGGGATATCTTTTTGAACTGGATTATAAGATAAAGCCTGCAAACCTCTGCAACTCCCTTTCCCGGAGAGAGGAAATTTATCATAAAAAAATCCGGGAGCTGGCAGGCATGGAAGAGAAAAAAGATGAAGGGCTGGTAAGCATTCACGAAATGGTAAAGTCAAAGGAAAAAGGGCTTGAAAAATTCCTGAATTACGACTGGTACAGGCGTGTATCCCTCCTTGACCATTTCTTCCATCCTTCCGTAACTTTGGAGTCATTCCGTGACACCCTTTACAGGGAACAGGGTGATTTTGTCAATCAGCTCTACCAGTATGATTTAAAGAACGATGAATCCAAAGCAGAGCTGACTTTAAGCCGCAACGGACATGTCTGGATAGATGAAAGCTTTGTGCCGGTAAGAGTTGAAAAGAAGATTAATTTAACAAGCGGCGAGCCTGCCTTTACGGTTGAATACAAAATTAAAAATTTATCGGAAAACACTATAAAACTCTGGTTTTCTCCGGAATTTAATTTCAGTTTCTTAAGCGGCAATGATAAAAATTCATTTTATATCTGCGGCGGTCTAAAGACGCCCCTTGACAGCACCGCCGCTCTTGAAAATATAAAAGATTTTGCCGTAAAAGACGGCATAAGAAATATAGATATTAACCTCGGCATGGAGATTCCCTGCAGTCTCTGGATGCTGCCTCTTGAAACAATATCACAGTCTGAGGCAGGATTTGAAAGGGTTTACCAGGCTTCAACACTGCTTCCGAACTGGAAGTTTACTCTTGGTAAAAACAAAGAGTGGCAGGTAAAAATTAAAATTTTCATACAATAAACTACCCTGCAGTCTTGCTGCGGAGTATTCCTATCGCAAAATAAAAGATCCTCTCACCTGAAGGGCAAGTGGGAAATCCTTACTGCTGCTGAACCTTAACGTTGTCAAAATCCCAGCTAGGCATATTGGGTCCAGTCACGCCTGCACCGGTGTGATATGAACCCTCGCAGTATAAAGTAAAACGGCTCCAATCAGACGATACCTCATAATGATATGAGTTACCGGAAGAAGGGCAAGTGGGCATTTCCTGCAAATACCTGGGTGTCAGATGGGCAAGATCCGGCGGATAAGCATAACTATTGTTATTTGAATACATCTGCATGGCATTTGCTATCATGGAAATATTTGAAGAACACTGCTTCCATTTAGATTGATCTTTTGCCTTCTGCACACTGTAAACAAGAATAACAAAAAGAATGCCAATTATCACAATAACAAGAGCTATCTCAAAAAGCGTAAACCCACGGCTGTGTTTTCTTCTTATCATAAAACACCTCGATTCAATAAATATAATTTAAATATACATAAATTTCAAAAACCAGTCAATACTTGGGCTTCTGCATTACATGGAATATCATAAGTCACCCCTCACCTTTCCCCGCCGGGGAGAGGGAGGGGGTGAGGGGATTATGCAGAAGTCTTTCAATATAAAAGCTTTTGAGCTTTTCTCACAACTTCTTTTTCATTTAAATATGTTAGCATTTTATACGCCTCACCGGGCGTAAACCATGCCACGGCATCGGCTTCGGAATCTTTTTTCTGGTAGTTAACCTCCACCACCGGCATTAGATAAAAATAAACAACCTTGTGATAAAGAGTGTCATTGTCTTTCCAGTAAAAATAATAGTCAATCTCATCTATCTTTTCCTTCACCTTTGCCAGAAGCCCTGTTTCCTCCAATATCTCTCTTTCGGCTGTAAATTCGGGAGACTCTCCCGGCTCCACCCTTCCTTTAGGAATTGCCCAGACCTTCCTGTTTTTCTTTGCAATCAGACATATTTTTATCTGGGAGCCTTCTTTTTTATATACAACGCCTCCGGCTGAAATCTGAAGTTCTTCCCGGCGTTCCTCTTCCGCCGCAGTTTCCGTGGGATGAAGGATTCTCGGTCTTTCATCTCTTTTCTCTGAAGCAGAGGGAATAAAATTTTCATCAATTCCCCTGTTTGCCAGTTGATCGGCTCTTTTGTTTTCTTCCCTTCTTATGTTAAAAAAGGAAACCTTTTTTCCTGCAATAAGTTTTCTTGCCCGGCAAAAAAGCTCTTTCAGCTTCTCATCCCTGACCCTGTACTCCCCTCTCATCTGCTTTACGAGAAGTTCGCTGTCGGAAAAAATTCTTATCTCAGGTGAATTAAAAGGAGCTGATTCCTTTAATGCTATTAAAAGAGCATTATATTCAGCCTGATTGTTAGTACAGTTTCCAACTGAATCTGATATTTCCAGAAGGGAGATTCCGTTGCTGTCATAAACCGCCACACCGATTCCCGCCGGACCGGGATTGCCCCGGGCGGCTCCGTCTATAAATATCTTGATGAAATCGCTCATTAACCTTCCTGCTTTAATTCTTTTGAGTCAATATCCTTGATAAACCAGTCAAAAAAAGTATTCAGCCTTTCTTTTTGCTCCGGAGGTATATAGTCATAATTTATTATCCGGTCATTGATTTCCCAGTAATGTGCCTCCGTTACTGAAAGAATCTCCACTTTAAGCTCCAGAAGAACCTCAAGAGGTACTCTTTGTAATTCATTATAGATAGTTCTTGCCGCCTCTTCGTCCTTCATTATCAAAAAGAAAGAGGCAAGAGCGCAGTATGTCCTCCAGAGTCCTCTCAACGCCTTGGAATTTTTGTTGTAATCAAGCTTGTACTGAAGGCGCAGGAAATCTTCAAGGTATTCCCTTCTCTCAGCCACCTGTTTCTTGAAAGCCCGCTCGTTAATCTTTCTTAAATCATAAGCCACCGTTTCAAAAGTATGCCTTATGCCGGATTCAACAAAGATAAGGGCGTAATAATTCAGGTATTTTACAACCTTCTTTGCGATGTCAGGGTGGGTTTCAATTATTCTTTCGCCAAGAAGCCTGTATTGATAAAGAGTATCAATGGCGGAACGGCCGTCATTCATGCTTATGGAACTGCGAATGAGGGAATTAAAATATTTTATGACAAGCTCAAGAACGGCAATATCTTTTTTTTCAATCGCCCTTATGCCAAAAGCTCTGAAAGCCTGGGCTATGGCGGAATTCACGTCGAACATCTTGCCTGCCGCAGTGGAAAAAATAACCCTGAACTGGCGAAAAACCCTGAACTCAACCCAGGACTCCCTTTTTACCATCTCCTCTATAATATGCCGCGGCAAGCCGAGGAGATGCTTTTCATCAACCTGATACCAGCTTTTATGAAAGGCTTCTTTTTCCATGAGGTAATGGTTTATTATACTCTGAAGCGCCCAGATGCTGTGATGAGTAATCTCGCTGTCCATAACCTGAACCGAGCTTAAAGATATATCGGCAATCTGCTCCATGCGGTTGATTATCAAAGTTTTTGCTTTCTGGTCATAGGAAGGGTCCCTGTGAACCCGCCTTATCGCCATTATGGCTTCGTCTCTTATCTGGTTAATTATATTTATAGGCTTCAAGATATTAAATAAATAAAGGAAATACGGAAGTATAAGGCTGTAACAGATTGTAACCAGGCTCATTGCTATCAGCGAGCTGTATCTTGGCACAAAGCTTGTGGTTATCGAGTGGGCAACCCATAAAGTGTAAACTATGGAAATAATAAAAATGGAGATTATAAAAATATTTACCCAGTGAGTAATAAAGATATCTACAACCTTTGGAGTATATCTGTTTGCCGTGAGCTGAACTATAACCAGCACAAGAGCAATCAGTATGCCCAGAGTGGCGGCAAGGCACTGGGCAGCAGCTGTAAGGGAGTAAAGAAATGTCACAGTGTCTCCGGCAAAAAGGTTGTAAAAATATTCATAAACCGGCTTGTTCGTACTGTAATCCAAGCTGTAAGTGATAAAAAAAACCAACCCGGCAATTATCACCACTGATATGCTTATAATAATCCAGGAGAAAACTCTGTCCAGCCTGTAATGCATGAATCCTCCGCTTAACTGAATATTTCTATTTGCGGCTTTATATAACCTGCAATACCGCATCTTGAAATTTTCACTTCGTGAAACCCCGCCAGCCGTTTCGCGGCTGATATTCGACCCACCCCTTCGGGGCGAGTACCCCGACCCGCACCGAAGTGCTGATGCCCCTCCTCACGCTGGTTCGGCCGGGCGCAATCTAAATTTTTCGCTACGCTCTCGTCTCCCTATCGGTCGACTTTTATTAATGAGATCAGGGTTACGCAAAACTCTTAATAGAGCTGAGAAGGGGGTTGTTTTTGCGACATTACGGACTGAGTGGCTAACAAAACTTGGCGAAGCGGAGGTGCGTCCCGACCGAACAGGAAGGGTTTGCGGAGCAAGAGCACGGGTTTTTTTTGAAACTTCTTTGCGAACGAAGGTGAGCTTAGAAGTTTCTATAAAACCCCGATGTGCCGCAAAATCCGTTGTGAGGTCGCTGAAAGCGACCGTGACAATCCCGTAATGAGAGATTGCTCACCCACCCTTTCAGGGTGGGTACCCGGTTTTACTCCTCGCAATGACATTTTGCAGCGGAGCAAGGCTTAGTTTTGCCCACGAGGGAGAACGGCGCGAAAACAACCCCCTTGCAAAGCCTTGAAAAAAATGCAAAAATCTTCCTATAATTGAATGCGAACAGTGTTTGAAAAAACCTGCAAAAGTTCTTAAAAATAGAAGGCTCCAAAGGTAATTTAATTTGGAGTTTTTTGCAGTGCGAAACAGGCTCTGGATGACTCAATATAGTTTAATCCCTGCTCTGCTGTAAAGGCAAAGAGCCTTTACCCTTGTTGAAGTTATAATCTCCGAACAGTTATATAAACCGGCAGCACGGCCAGTATAATGATGCTGCCCCCGGCGGCACGGTTGTTGGTCCTGTTATCAGCGGAAGAACTTATAATGTTCCGGTAATTCAAATAAACAGTTCAGGTAATTTTATAAGGCACCTGGATTTTTTTACTGCTGCCTTCTAAAATAACAGGGAAAACAGTTGCCGGTCTGGACCATCTTCCTTTTTAAAGACAGGCTTTTTCATAAATTTGCTGAATAAACTTTTAAAAGGAAGGTTCTGTTATGTTTAAAAAAGCAATCCTTTTGCTGTTTCTGATTATATTCATAACCGGCTCCGTTCTTTCAGCCGATGCCGGGCAGGCTCCAAACATGAAAGAGCTGATGGAACTCCTGATAAACACTTCCTCCCCCGCGGAAAGAGCTGTCCTGATGGGAAAAAACAAAGAACTAATCAAGCCTGTCTTAATAGAAACCTTTCTACTCAAAGCTTCCTTATTATTTAAAAGGGAAAAAACAGAAGAGTCACTTTCATTAAATACAATTGCCGTCGAGCTGTCTGAATTCATCCGGGATAAAAATCTTTACGGCGAAGCTCTCTGCCAGCGGGGAAACATCCTTCATAATTTAAAAAGAGATGCCGAAGCCTCTGATGCCGCAGAAAAAGCTTTTCAAACCCTCGCCGCAGAAAAAAACGAAAAGGAACTTGCCGGTGTTTATTCTCTCATTGGCGATATCTCTTTCTCATCAGCTGTTAGCGCTGAAAGAGAAAGCAATTACCGGACTGAAGAAGACAGTTTAAATAAAGCTCTTGAGCATTACCGGAAAGCCCTTGAGCTGTACATTAAATTCAATGATAAAAAAGGAGCCGGCTGGGCTTACAGCCACACAGGCGACATATATTATCTTTTTGGAAATTATTTTGAAAGACAAAAAAAATATGAGCGTTCAAAAGAATCTTATGGAAAAACTCTTGAAAACTATCTTTCTTATCTTAAAATACTTGCCGGCTTAAATAATCCAAAGGAAGAAGCAAGAGCATGCAATATGATAGGTGTTGCCTGCAAAAAGCTGGGTAGATTCGATGAGGCGCTAAAATATTATGAGCAGTGTCTTGATTTATCCCGGAGGAACAATTTAAAAGAGAGCATAGCTGACTCCTTAAATAATATAGGAAATATTCATTTTATTTCCGGAAGGTATGATGAAACAATAAAGTATTATGAAGAATCTATAAAGGCACGCTTTGAAATTAATGATGAGGAAGGCGCCGCAGACACTTTTCTTAATCTCGGGAGATCTTACCGGGAGCTTGGAAAATATGAAGAAGCCCTTAAAAACTTTGAGCAGGCACTTAATATATTTGAAAAAACAAAAAGGAAAGCTTCAGCGC
>JAMDEM010000124.1 GCA_023486985.1 Bacillota bacterium | reverse complement strand
TTGGCAGTTAAAAGACTGGAGCGTGATTATGAAAGATTTATCATTGGAATCTTTTGTCAAAGAAATTCCCAAAGCTGAACTTCATCTGCATATAGAAGGCACTTTTGAACCTGAATTGATGTTTGAAATTGCAAAGAGAAATAATGTCAAGCTCAAACATAAATCAATTGAGGAGCTTAAGGCGGCTTATAATTTCAGCAACCTGCAGGATTTTCTTGATATATATTATGAAGGCACTCAGGTATTAATACATGAACAGGATTTTTTTGATATGACCATGGCTTACCTTGAAAGGGCGCACCGTCAAAATATCCTTCATGCTGAAATATTTTTTGACCCCCAGGCGCACACAAGCAGGGGAATCAGTTTTGAAACTGTGATTAACGGCATCCACAAAGCCGTTGTAAAAGGCAGGGAAAAACTGGGAATATCTGCAAAGCTGATTATGTGTTTTTTAAGAGATTTAACTTCTGAATCTGCAATGAAAACCCTGGAAGAGGCTCTGCCTTATAGGGATAGGATTGTCGCAGTGGGGCTTGATTCTGCGGAAATCGGCAACCCGCCGTCAAAGTTTAAGGATGTTTATGATGCGGCGCGAAAATCCGGGTTTTTAACTGTGGCTCATGCAGGCGAAGAGGGACCGGCTGAATATGTCTGGGAGGCGCTGGATATCCTGAAAGTTTCCCGCGTAGATCACGGCAACCACTCCCTTGATGATGAGAATCTGGTGAAGGAGCTTGTTAAAAGAAATATTCCATTAACCCTTTGTCCCCTGTCTAATTTAAGACTGCGGGTAATAGACAGTATGGAAAATCACCCTTTAAAGGTGATGATGGAGAAGGGGCTTTTTGTAACAATTAATTCTGATGACCCTGCTTATTTCGGCGGATATGCGGCTGAGAATTACCTGGCTGTCCAGAAAGCCTTGAAGCTGGGAAAGGAAGATTTTTACAAGCTTGCAAAAAATTCATTCCAGGCTTCGTTTATAGAAGAATCTTATAAAGAAAAATTGATTGCAAAATTAGATGAGTATTATTATGAAACAGCAGGATAACTTGTGATTTTTAAAGCGAACTGCTAAAATTATCATAGTTAAATGAAAGTATAACCCCGCCTAACCTCCCCTTAACTTAAGGGGAGGAGAAAGAATTCCCCCTCTTTGACAAAGAGGGGGGAGGGGGAGTTAAGAATGAAGCCGAACGAGTAGTTCGGCAGCGAAGCTAGTGTGCTGTCTCTAACGCTTCTTTACACTGTCATTGCGAGGAGCGAATGCGACGAAGCAATCTAAATCAAGATTCTTCGCTTTGCTCAGAATGACAAACATGGTAAAGAGATTTATGCGACACTAGATAATTTAAGGAGGACAAAATGCAAATAGGATGGAGAAATTATATTGTAAGCACGCCCGACGTTCTAAGAGGTAAGCCGAGAATTAAAGGAACCAGGATCCCGGTTAGCCTTATTCTCGGATATCTTGCGGCGGGCAAGAATGCAGATGAAATTATAGAAGAGTTTCCAGACCTTGCAAAAAAACAGATTTCTGCCTGCCTCTCTTACGCCCGTGAATTGTCAGAGTTTGAGGTTGCTGTTTAATGGGGCTGCGATTCTTTGCGGACCATTGCGTTCCCAATTATATAGTAAAAACACTTCAGGATGCAGGGCATGAAGTTTTTCTGCTTAAAGATTATATACCTGCAGATTCTACTGATATTGATGTTATCTCGAAAGCACAAGAATTTAATTCTATTTTGCTTTCTTTAAACGGAGATTTTGCCGATATTGTAATTTTCCCTCCATCAAAATATAAAGGTATTATTGCCTTTCAAGTCAGGAATCACCCTGAGGTTATCCCCAGGATTATTGTGAAATTAAATAATTATTTTTCTGCTAATCCGGCTATTCACCATTATAAAGGCAAGTTGCTTTTGGTGGAAGTTCATAGAATAAGAATTCGAGAATAAAATAATCTCTTTTGGCCTGTTATTTTTACCTTTAACTGTCACAATTATTATATCAATTTAAGGCAGATGAAAACATTAATTCGAAAGTGCATCAACAGAGATTTTGAGACAATCTACGAAATTATCAATGAAGCTGCTCAGGCATACAAGGGAGTAATTCCCAAAGACTGCTGGAAAGAGAATCCTGAGGATGCCACAGGCTTGTCCGTGGCAGTTTACATGTCAAAAGCTGAGCTTCAGCATGAGATTGACAACGGCGTGGTTTTCCGGGGATATGAAGAAGCCGGCGAACTTGCCGGTGTGATGGGAATTCAACATGTTAAGGATGTAACTCTTATCAGGCACGCCTATGTCCGCACAGCCAAACAAAATCATGGCATAGGCGCAGAATTGCTCTCGCACTTGCAAACGCTTACCACTCGACCGGTTTTAATCGGCACATGGGCAGATGCTGTCCGGGCGGTTCGTTTTTATGAAAAACACGGTTTTAAATTAGTCACTTCCGAAGAGAAAAACAGGCTGCTGAAAAAATACTGGTCCGTCTCAGACCGCCAGATTGAAACCTCGGTGGTTCTTGGAGATGAAAAATGGTTTGAAGCTTTGTAATAATTAATCTTGCGCGGGTGCGCAAAGTGTTATAAGCTCTTGCCAGAGGGTGAAACCCTATTGCCTAATTAATATGATATATGGTATACTATGTGGCGATGTTATAAACAAGTTTGTTTTCCCGCGTTCTGTCCCGGGCGTGCGCCTGTGATATGAATAGCTTGAAAATAAACAAGTTTGTTTTGCGGCAGGAAACCTCTCGGCAATACTGCGGGGTATTACGACCGCAAAATAATACACACGCCCTGGATTTCTGCAAGGGGTGTCCGAGGAAGAAATTCCGAAAGAATCCCTTTTTTAATCCCCACCTTTATTAAAGAGGGTCAGGAGGATTGAGCTGGGGTTCAAGGACTTTGCAGTTTCGAAGGGGCGGCGGCTTAAAAAAACCCAGGCAAGAGAGGAGGTGAATATATGGCTAGCATCTCCATGAAGCAGCTTCTGGAGGCAGGCGTTCATTTCGGCCATCAGACAAGAAGATGGAATCCAAAGATGGCAAAGTACATCTTTACCGAAAGAAACGGCATTTATATCATTGACCTTCAGAAGACAGTGGTGAAAGTCAAAGAGGCTTTTAACTTTGTTAAAGATGTTGTCAGGGCAGGCGGCAGAATTCTTTTTGTGGGAACAAAAAAGCAGGCTCAGGAGGCAGTTAAGGAAGACGCTATGCGCTGCGGCATGTTTTTTGTGAATCAAAGATGGCTGGGCGGAATGCTCACCAACTACAAGACGATACAAAAAAGGATTGCAAGGTTAAGAGAGCTTGAAAACATGAAAACCGAGGGAATTTTCGATATTCTGCCAAAAAAGGAAGCAAAGAAACTTGAATATGAAAGGCAGAAGCTTGAGAGATTCATCGGCGGGATAAAAGACATGAACACACTTGCTTCAGTCATTTTCATTATTGATCCCCGCAAGGAGCGGGTGGCTGTGGCAGAGGCACGAAAGTTAAAAATCCCCATTATAAGCATAGTTGACACCAACTGCGACCCCGATGAGATTGATTATCCCATCCCGGGCAACGACGATGCAATAAGGGCGGTTAAGCTTCTTACCAGCAAGCTGGCTGACTGTGTAATTGAAGCACAGCAGGAAAAGGAAAAAGCAGAAGCTGAAGTTGAAGTTGAGACAGCCGAAGCGGCAGTTTCTGCTGGTGAAACGGCTGAAGAAGAAGTGCTCAAAGTTGCAGAAGCAGCAGGCGAAGTTCTTACCGCAGATACGGTAGGACAATAAATTAGTTGCAATACCAGGGAAAGGGATGGGGAAGATTTTCCCTGTCCCTTTCTTCAAATTTACATACCTTGGGAAAGGATTGATTATTTTGACGATTTCAGCAGCTCTTGTTAAAGAATTAAGAAACAAAACAGGCTCAGGCGTAATGGATTGCAGGGAAGCCCTTTCAAAAAGCGGCGGCGATGTAGATAAAGCAATGGATTTTTTGAGGCAAAAGGGCCTTGCTTCAGCCGAGAAAAAATCAAGCAGAGCTACCGGCGACGGAAAGATAGAATCCTACATCCATACGGGAGGAAAAGTAGGCGTTTTGATTGAAGTAAACTGCGAAACTGATTTTGTTGCTAAAACAGAAGAATTCAATAATCTGGCAAGGGAGCTTGCCATGCAGGTTGCCGCTCTTTCTCCGCAGTATACCGGCATAAATGATGTACCGGGGGAGATAGTAAAGGCAGAAGAATTAACCGTAAGAGAAATAATCAGCAAGGAAGGCAAGAAAGGCAAGGAACTTGACGACGCTGTAGAAAAGGCAGTGCATAAGTTCTATAAATCGGTCTGCTTGCTGGAACAGCCCTATATAAGAGACGAAAGCAAAACAATAAGCGACCTTATAAAAGAAAGCGTTGCCAAGCTTGGAGAGAATATAACGGTAAAAAGGTTTGTACGCTTTGCACTTGGTGACGGCAAGTAAGGCAAGCTTGTTTTCTCACGTTATTTCAAGGGCGTGCATTATATCTTCCGCTTCGCTATCGTCAAGCTATTCGCTTGACTAACATTGCGGAGATCAGGGTTTTATAGAAACTTCTAAACTCACATCAGTTCGTAAAGAAGTTTCAGAAAAACCCGTGCTCTTGCTGAGCAAGCCCTTCCTATTCGGTCGGGACGCACCCTGTGATATTAATAGTTCGAAAATAAGAAAATGTAGGAGGGCAGTCTTGAAATCCAAGTACAAACGAATTCTCTTAAAGATGAGCGGGGAAGCTTTTTCCGGCATCCATTCCTCCGGCATAGATCCTGATCTCGTAATAAGATATGCCAAAGAAATTAAGGAAATAAGTGAGATGGAAGTGGAAATTGCCATAGTAGTCGGCGGCGGCAATATCTGGAGAGGCAGGATGGCTCCGGAAATGGATAAGGCAACGGCTGATTACATGGGCATGATAGCAACCGTTCTCAACGCTCTTGCTCTTCAGGATGCATTAGAGAAACAAAACGTTCATACCAGAGTTCAGACAGCTATTGAAATGAGAGAGGTTGCCGAGCCTTTCATAAGAAGAAGGGCGGTCAGGCATCTTGAGAAGGGCCGTGTTGTGATTTTTGCCGCCGGAACGGGCAACCCGTTCTTTACCACTGATACGGCTGCATCATTGAGAGCCCTTGAGATAGGTGCTGATGCCATTTTAAAGGCTACCAAGGTTGACGGCGTTTACGACAAGGACCCCGAGAAATTCCCCGAAGCAAAGAAATTCAGCGAACTAGAATATATAGAAGTTCTAAAAAAGGGTTTAAAAGTCATGGATTCAACGGCCGTATCCCTCTGCATGGATAACAAGCTTCCCATTATGGTTTTCAATATTACCGAGTACGGAAATATAAAGAAAATTCTTGCAGGCGAGGAAATCGGCACTTCAGTAAGATAGGGAGGTTAAAGATGATTGACCAGAAAATCTTCAGCTCCCTCGAAGAGAGAATGAAGAAGGCTGAAGAAGCATTGAGGAAGGACTTTTTATCTATCAGAACAGGCAGGGCAACACCGGCTCTTCTTGACCGGATAACGGTTGAAAGCTACGGTACTCAGACGCCTTTAAAGCATGTTGCCAATATCTCGGTGCCGGAACCGAGGCTTCTTGTAATCCAGCCCTGGGATAAGTCTCTTATAAGCATCATAGAAAAGGCAATTCTTAAATCTGACCTGGGCATTAACCCTTCCAACGATAAAAATGTTATAAGACTGATAATACCGCCTCTTACGGAGGAAAGAAGAAAAGAACTGGTTAAAGTGGTCAAGAAAAAAGCCGAGGAGGGAAAAGTTGCTTTAAGGAATATCCGCAGGGATGTGATGGAGGAGCTGAAAGCTCTTGAGAAAGCAGGCACTGCTTCCGAAGATGAAGCAAGGCGTGCCCAGGAACAGGTTCAGAAAGCCACTGACAAGTTTATCAAAGAGTTTGATGAGATACTCAGCGCAAAAGAAAAGGAGATTATGGAAGTTTGAACATAATTGGCTATCCCTTCATGGAGGCAAAAAACAAGCTGAAAGAAGAAGGGATTAACATTGATAAACTGCTGGTTACCTCTCCGCCCGGAGCCTTATGGGGCGAAGGAAACATGAGAGTTATAAAGCAGATATGGCGGGATGAAAGACTGGAAGTAGTTCTTGCCTATGAAAGATACGGCCGCAAAAGATAAGGCTGGTGTAACTCTTGGGAAAAAGCATCTCCGAAAAAAATGAATCGGTAGAAGAAATATTAAAGACCATAAGCAGCAAAGAACTGCCCCAGCATATAGCCATAATAATGGACGGCAACAGGCGATGGGCAAAGGAGAAGTCTCTTCCTTCCATAATGGGCCACCGCGCTGGCGTTAAGTCTTTTAAAAGAATCGTGGAATTCTGCACCAAGGTTGGAATTAAGTTTTTAAGCGTCTATGCTTTTTCTCTTGAGAACTGGCGCCGCTCCCGTAACGAAGTAAATATTCTTTTAAGATTATTTGAATACTACAGCAGAAAAGAAAGAGAAAATCTTCATAAAAACGGCGTGAAATTTAAGGTTATCGGCAGGATTTACGAACTCCCTGAAAAACTGCAGGAGGAATTCAGGAAGACAGAAGAAGTTACCGGTAAAAATAAAAAGCTTCGTCTTAATCTCTGCGTGAATTACGGCTCCCGGGCTGAAATAATAGATGCAGTAAAAAATATTGCAAAAGAAGTTAAAGGAAACGGGCTTGACCCGGACCTTATAAATGAAGAATACTTTTCAAAAAACCTTTATACCGCTGATGTGCCTGATCCCGACCTTCTTATAAGAACAAGCGGGGAGTTAAGAATAAGTAATTTTTTGCTCTGGCAGATAGCCTACGCGGAGTTTTGGTTCAGCCGCCGCTACTGGCCTGATTTTGATGAAAAAGAATTTCTTCTTGCCATAAGGGATTATCAGGAAAGAGATAGAAGATTTGGAGGCACAACAAGCTGAATGCTTCTTAAACGATTTATTTCAGGCCTCCTCCTGGCAATAGTTTCTTTTGTCCTGATTATCGCCGGGGTCTTTACCACTACTCTTGAGGTCTGGCTTATAGCAGTTTTTGGCGTTTCTGAATTTTACCAGCTTTCCCTGAGGAAAAAAATAAGGCCCTCCAAGATAACAGGCTTTCTTGCTGTTACATTTATTGTGTTATCAACCTATTATTCTTCGGAAAGAGATATAATTTATCTCCTGGCAGGCTTATTAATTTATACAATGGTGGTATTTTTATTCAGAAAAGATTTTCACATATCAATTTTTCTGGATGCAGGAGTTACCTGGCTTGGTTTTCTTTATGTGGGCTGGCTTTTAAGTTTTATGATTATTCTAAGAAAGATTCCGGGTGCTTTTCACTTTTATAATTTCACTCTTGACTGGGGCGCCGGGTTGGTGATTTTTCTTGTCCTTGGAACTTGCTCTTACGATATTGGAGCTTATCTTGTAGGAAGGCTGATTGGCAGGACAAAGCTTTTTCCCCAGGTAAGCCCGGGAAAAACAGTGGAGGGAGCCATGGGAGGGTTACTGGCTTCCCTGCTTATTTCATGGTGGTTCGGAAAATTCCTGGGACTGCCGGTTTTGCATATAGTTATTCTTTCGGTTATCATGTCAGCGGGGGGACAGCTTGGCGACCTGTGGGAGTCGGCTTTAAAAAGAGATGTTAACAGCAAAGATTCAGGCAATATTATCATAGGTCACGGCGGGGTCTTAGACCGTTTCGACTCTATTATTTTTACGGCTCCCCTGGTATATATTTATCTAAGGCTTTTTGTGTTACAATTATGAAAAATATTTCCATACTGGGTTCAACCGGTTTCATCGGCAGGCAGGCTCTTGAAGTTATCGAAGCCTTTCCTGAGAGGTTTTCAGTAAAGGCTCTGGCTGGAGGCAAAAACTGGCAGCTTCTTGCCGGGCAGGCAAAGCTGTACAAGCCGGAAGTAGTGGCAATATCGGAAGAGCGGCATTTTCAGGATTTAAAGAAGGCTCTTTCAGGATTGAGGATAAAGGTTCTTTTTGGCGATGAAGGAATAAAGGAAGTTGCAAGCTTTCCTTCATCAAATCTTGTTCTTGCTTCAATAGTAGGCGTGGCGGGAATGCTCCCCGTTATTGAAGCGCTGAAAAGCGGGAAAGACATAGCCCTTGCCAATAAAGAAGCCCTGGTGGTGGGCGGAAAACTTGTAAATGCCCTGGCAGAAAAAAATAAATCAAAAATAATACCGGTTGACAGTGAACATTCGGCAATATTCCAGTGTCTCAAGGGAGAAAAAAAAGAAGATGTAAGGAGAATAATTCTTACTTCATCCGGAGGACCTTTCAGGGACTGGGACAGTAAAAAAATTAAAAAAGTAAAAGCAGAAGATGCCCTTAATCATCCAACATGGAAGATGGGAAATAAAATAACCATAGATTCTGCAACATTGATGAATAAGGGCTTTGAAGTGATTGAGGCTCACTGGCTTTTCGGGCTGGATTATTCAAGGATAGACGTGGTGATTCATCCCCAGAGTATAATTCATTCCCTGGTGGAATTTACGGACGGCTCCTGTCTTGCCCAGTTAAGCCCTCCCGATATGAGGCTTCCCATCCAGTATGCCCTTGGCTTTCCCGGGAGGCTGCCTAAGATTTGGAAAGCCCTTGACCTTGTAAAACTTGGCAGTTTAACTTTTGAAGAACCCCGGCGGGAAAATTTTCCCTGCCTGGATTTAGCTTACCGTGCCGGCAAAACCGGCGGAACGGCTCTGGCGGTTGTTAACGCCGCCAATGAAGCGGCAGTTGACTTGTTTTTAAAAGGGAAGATAAAATTTACCGGGATTGCGGAAATTATTGAAAAAAGCCTTGAGGCTCATAATACAGTAAAAAATCCTGATATAGAGGATTTAATTGAAGCCGACAGGCAGACCAGAAACAGGATTAAGAAAGGAAGCAAAATTAAATGAACGGTGCTTTTGGCTGGATAGCGGCAAACTGGCTTGCAGTTTTAGTTACAGTTTTTATTTTCGGCTTTATTATTTTCATCCATGAGTTTGGCCATTTCATAATGGCTAAAAGAGCAGGCGTGAGAGTCCATGAGTTTTCTCTTGGCTTTGGATGGAGACTGTTCGGTATGAAAAGAGGCGATACCGACTACAATATAAAGCTTTTTCCACTGGGAGGCCAGGTGCGGCTCGAGGGGGAAGACAAAGAGGGGGATCCAAACGACCCTCACAACTTCCAGAACAGAACATTCGGCGAGAGAATCTGGGTTATTGTCGCCGGATGTATAATGAACATAATCTGTGCTTACCTGCTTTATGTTCTGGTATGGAATTTTTTCGGAGCCACCGGCTTTTCCCTTGACTACACAAATAAGGTTGGAGAGATTATCAAAGGAAAAAACTACCCTGCAGAAACAGCCGGACTGGAGCGGGGCGATGAAATAATTGAAATTGACGGCAAAAAAATGGAAAACGGCAGGGAGCTTACAAAGTATATTCATAGCAATCCAAATAAAAAGATGCTCCTTACCATAAAAAGAGGCTCCAGGATTTTCACAAAGGAAGTTACTTCAATACAGGATGATAAAACAAAATTTGGCTTGATAGGATTCCAGCCTCACAAGCTTCTAGATATAAATTTCTGCAGGTTTGATACAACAGTGGAAAAAGTTGAGCCCGGTTCCATTGCGGATAAAAAAGGTATAAAGCCGGGCGACAGAGTTGCCGGGATTATTCCTCCCGTAGAAAAAGATGAAGAAAAGAAAACTGCTGTACCTCGCACGGCTTTTGAGGTTGCCGGTCTGTTAAAGGCTTTGGAGAAAAAAAATGTTAACATAGAGTTTCAAAGGGGTAATGAAACTTTAACTGCAAGCTTTACTGAAGATGATTTAAAGAACATAAAAGAATATGATTATGAAACTGTCTCACCGGATATTATGGGAATGACTTTTGATAAAATGAATGCTCTTGAAGCTACAGGGATTGGGCTGTATGACGCAACCCGGGCAATAGGCTCGCCTGTTCTTCTTGTGCAAATGCTCCTGAGAAAACAGATAACAGGCAAGGAAGTTTATGAAGGCTCGGGAGGACCTGTCCTTCTCATACAGACTATATTCAGTCTTTCAAAGAAAGGGATAGGTGCAGCTCTTTTTGTTGCCGCCTTTATAAGCGCCCTTGTTGGGTCATTCAATCTTATACCATTTCCAGGGCTTGACGGCTCAAGGTTCCTTTTTCTTCTAATCGGAAGTATAAGAAGGAAAACCATAAATCAGGGAGTCGAAGAAATTGTACATACGGTAGGTCTTGTAATGCTTCTGCTTCTGGTTATATTATTTACGTTTAAAGATATTGGAAATATTATAAGGGGCTTGAGCTGGTTTAAGTAAAAATGAAGAGAAGAAAATCTGAAGCAGTAAAAGTTGGCAATATCGTAATAGGCGGCGCATCTGACGTTATTGTTCAATCAATGACTAACACTGATACGAGAGATGTTTCTGCCACGGTTGCGCAGATTCTCCGTCTTCAGGATGCAGGATGCCAGCTTGTCAGAGTGGCTGTTCCTGATATGAATGCGGCAAAAGTGCTTGGCAGGATAAAGGAAAAAATAAGCTTACCACTGGCGGCGGATATTCACTTTGCCCATACCCTTGCCCTGGAAGCCCTGGAGCAGGGAGTTGACAAGCTCAGGCTTAATCCCGGCAATATCAGGGATAAAAGACATATAAAAGAAGTGGCAAAAGCCGCTCTTAAAAAAGGCGTTCCAATAAGAATCGGGGTGAATTCCGGTTCCCTTTCTCCCGAACTTCTTAAGAAATACGGCTTTCCTTCTGCTGAAGCCATGGTGGAAAGCGCTCTCTGGGAAGTTGAGCTTCTTGAAAAGGCTGATTTTGATAAAATAATAATTTCCATAAAAAGTTTTGATGTTCCTGAAACTCTCAATGCTTACAGGCTGCTGGCAAAGAAAACAAAATATCCATTTCATATAGGCATCACCGAAGCCGGACCGGCTTTCAGCGGAAGCATCAGGTCGGCAGTCGGCATAGGCGCTCTTCTTGCCGAAGGGCTTGGTGATACGGTGAGGGTATCGTTGACGGCAGACCCGGTTGAGGAAGTAAAGACTGCCTATGAGATTTTAAAATCCCTGAAACTTAAAGATTCAGGCGCAGTGCTTATTTCCTGTCCCACCTGCGGAAGAACTGAGATTGACCTTCTGCCGATAGTGGAAGAAGTTGAGGAGAATATTGCCGGTATTAAAGTTCCGATAAAGGTTGCTGTTATGGGATGCGTGGTGAATGGTCCCGGCGAGGCAAGATGCGCCGATGTTGGAATTGCCGGCGGCAAAGGACAGGCAGTTCTTTTCAGAAAAGGAAAATTGATAAGGAAAATAAAAGAGTCAGAGATAGTTACAGAGTTGTTGAAAGAAATAGATATTATAGTCAAAGAAAAATAATGGGGTCAGGTCTTGCAATGTTAGAAATAATGGGGTCAGGTCTTGCAATGTTATATTTGTAATATTTGGGGTCAGGTCATTGTTGCTATTGCAATGGATTTGCAGGGGTTTGATTTATAAACAAGTTTGTTTTGCGGCTTGACACCCCCGAAAAGTTGAATTTGTCATTTTGAACGAGTGAAGAATCTCTGGTTAGATTACGGATACTTCGCAACGCTCAGGATGACTGCAGGGTATTCCGATCGCAAAATCAAATACGTTTATCCCCTCTTTGCTAAAGAGGGGCAGGGGGAGTTAATTCTCTCTCGCCCCTATGGGGTGAGGGGTAAATTAAAATTACTGAGGTGATGTAATTACAATGAAAATGTCAAATCTTCTTCTTCCTACCCTTAAGGAGCTGCCTGCAGATGCAGAGCTTGTCAGCCATCAGTTAATGCTGAGAGCAGGGCTGATGAACAAACTGGCATCAGGAATTTATAATTATCTTCCCCTTGGATACAGGGTCATAAAAAAAGTTGAAGATATAACAAGGGAAGAGATGGATGCCATGGGAGGACAGGAACTTCTGATGCCTGCCCTTAACCCGGCGGAACTCTGGATGGAAACAGGCAGATGGGAAGAGATGGGCGAGAATATGTTCCGCTTGAAGGACAGGCATAGCAGGGATTTCTGCCTTGGAATGACCCATGAAGAGGTAATTACCGATGTCGGCAGGCGTACCATAAAATCTTACAAAAACCTGCCAACTATTCTTTATCAGATACAGACAAAGTTCAGGGATGAACCGCGCCCGCGGGCTGGAATAATAAGAGCCCGGGAATTTATCATGAAGGATATGTACTCCTTCCATTCGGATAAAAAATCGCTTGATGAAACTTACGAAAAGGCATATCAGGCATATCTTAACACTTTCAAACGCTGCGGACTTAAAACTGAAGTTGTCCTGGCTGACCCGGGACCAATGGGCGGCGGTGAGTGCCATGAATTTACCGTTCTTTGCGATGAAGGAGAAGATACAATATTTACCTGCCCGGGATGCGGCTATGCCGCCAGCGCCGACGTGGCAGATTATCATTATGATAAGAAGGCTTCCACTGCTTTTGATGGAAAGCCTGTTGATAAGGTATCAACTCCTGCGGTAAAGACCATCAAGGACCTTACTGATTTTCTGAAGCGGAAGCCTTCTGATTTTATAAAGACAATAATTTATGAGGCAGACGGGAATCTTCTGGCGGTTCTTGTCCGCGGAGACCGCGATATAAATGAAACAAAGCTTAAAAGAATCCTTAAAACCAAGAATCTTTTAATGGCAACGGAAGAGCAGATTTTAAAACTTACCGGAGGTCCTCTTGGATTTTCCGGCCCCGTGGGCATTGACGGCGTAAGGATTATCTCTGATTTTGAGATTCAGGATATGAAAGATGCCGTAACCGGCGCTAATGAAAAAGATATGCATCTTATTAATATAAATTATGGAAGAGATTTTAAGGTCAGCGAATTTTACAGCGTGAGAAATGCAGTTGACGGCGATATCTGTCCCCAGTGCAAGGCAACCGCGTTAGGAATGAAAAGAGGCATAGAGCTGGGGCATATCTTTAAGCTTGGCACAAGATATTCGGCTGATATGAATGCAATTTACCTTGATGAAACCGGTGCGGAAAAACCTTTTATAATGGGATGCTATGGAATAGGCATAACGAGAATTGTGGCAACTTTAATTGAGCAGAGCCATGATAAAGACGGCATAATCTGGCCCATGTCCATAGCCCCTTACCATGTGCTTGTAATGCCGGTCATTTCCAATGATGAAAAGCAGATGTCCATGGCTTCGGCAATTTATGAAGAATTAAAGTCCGCCGGTATTGAAGTGATTCTGGATGACCGGGATGCAAGGCCCGGCGTGAAGTTTAAGGATGCAGACCTGGTTGGATTCCCCATCAGAATTACCGTGGGCGATAAGGCGGTAAAAGAGCTGAAGGTTGAATTAAGAATGCGCGCCGAGGGTGAGACTTCTTACATTGAAAGAGAAAAAGTGCTGGAAAGCGTGAAAAAAATTATCGCCGATGAGATTGAGAAAATTCAGCGGGTTTGATTCATTAACCCCACCTGACCTCCCCTTAATTTAAGTGGAGGGATAAAGAGTTATCCCCCTCTTTGTTAAAGAGGGAGGCGGGGGAGTTAAAAACTACCCCGCAGTGCAGTTACCGGGTCGGATAAATCCGACCCCTTGTTGTAGTGGCAAAGCTTGCTTTGCCTTTTTTATGGAGAGCAAGCTCTCCAACTACCTCATTATGCAGACCAGGGTCTGCCACTACCCATTTTTGCAGCATGTCGAATAAACCCGGCTCCTGCATTGGCACAATACCGGCGGATTACGGTGGTTCTAAAATTTAAAAGCCCCCTGCATTTTTCTGAGGGGGCTTTTTCATATCCGGTTTTTTTAAGTTTTTATCCTGTACTTTGCTCTGCAACTATCTCCTTTAACTTCTGGGGAGTCTTTTCTTCGTAAAAGTCCTCCAATTCTTTTTTTAGTGCTTTTTGAGAAACTTTGTCCTGAAGGTCCGTCTTGAATTCCTTGAAACTATCCTTCATTCACATCACTCCTTGGAGGTATTTTTTTCAAAAATCACATCTTTATTATACCACTTTTTTAAGCCGTCTGTG
>JAMDEM010000089.1 GCA_023486985.1 Bacillota bacterium | reverse complement strand
TCAAGGGTGCCGTTTCTTCTTCCAAGGGTAACGGTTACTTTCCAGCCGGATGCTCTTAAAATGCTTGAAATTTTCCTTATATTTGCAAGCCCTGTCTGCATTACTGGAAAATTCTCTTTTCTCTTCAGCTCCCGGTAAATTCTTTGAAGATCGCTCAGGCTGTCGTCCAGGCTCGGCTCGGGAAGTTCAAGATAAACTTTCCGGGCAAGAGGACTTACTGAAAACTTGAGCTTCTTCTCAAGTTTCTCCTGGCTTTCAACCTCCTCTGCTTCACCGAAGAGTCCTACGAGCCTTTTCTTGCGCTCTGTTTCTGTGAGAATCTGAACTTCTTCCAGCCTGCTCTCAGGTGGCACCTCAATTTCCACATCGGAATTGACGGTGGTCTGGCAGGCAAGGACATAAGATCTCTGGATTTCCTCCCTCGTAAGAAGAGAGGTGGGAACCGTTGAAACGGAACCCTCCCTCACTATAACCTTGCACTTGCCGCAGATTCCATCGCCTGCACAGATACTGTGAACATAAATTCCCGCAGCCTGGGCAGCTTCCAGCAGAGTCTGCCCTTTATTTACTTTTACTGTTTTTCCTTCGGGAAAAAATACTACATTGCATTCTGCCATTTATCAGTTAGCCCAGCTCCCGGCAGCGGTTTTAAGGAAAGCCGGAATGCCTGATGCCTCCTTGGGACCTACCATAACTTTCCAGCCGCTTTCATCCTCAAGGGCTCCGCTTATCACGGAAACATAGCCGGGAATAGCGGCTTTTTTGTGTTTCAGGCTGGATTCAAGACCTGAGTTTTTCAAAGCTGCGTTAATTTTTGCAGCATTAAACTTATCAGCCGCCCAGGCTGTAAGCACAGAAGTCCCGTCGGTATCAACAATCACAAGGTAAGTCGGGATCTTGGATGCTTCAATTTCCCCGGCAACGGTAAAGTAGGTAAGAGAGAAATTGGTAGTTATGAGAACCGGCGAAGTTTCATTGACTGCTCCAAATGTATAAACCTTAGGCTCAACCTGTATGGGCTTCTGCGGGTCGGTATAAATATTCTGTCTTAATGTTACAAGAGGCAGTGCTTCCCATGTTTCGCTTCCCTTTATCACAACTATTGCTGCGTATTTTGCTATGTAAACTGATGCTTCCATTATCTCCGTCATGGGATCATCTGAAGACGCAACAGACATGGCAGGATAGCCGAGAGGCCTGTAAAGCTTCTTTAATGCAAGTCTTCTTATCTGGGTAAGATCTGCAAGCCCCTGGTTTAATTCTCTTGCCCCGGAATCAAGAATAAGTTCGTTAAAGCCGGTGGCTCTCACTTTCTCGGAAAGAGCTGCCAGATCTTCAAGATTCTTGCCTTTAAGCGCCAGTGGACAGTTATTAGCTTTTGCAAGATTTACCATAGCCTCCCAGTTCTCCGAACCAGCTCCGTATACAAGAGGCTTTTGATCGGCAACCGATTTAAGCGCCGCCTCTATAACGGCAGGATTTGAACTCATAAGTATAAGAGGCATGCCCGAAGCCTTTGAAGCAGTCTCGGCCGCTTTTGCAAATGAATCGGCATTGCCGTTTGTATCCTTCAATGCAATCAGGTTGACATCAAGGCACATGCCCACTCTTTCAAAGGCAAGTCCTTTTATTTTTTCAGCCCTGCTTTTTATATCACCTTCGGACAGAGATGCATCCACCTCTATCGCTATTCCGGTTTGATGATAAAAAGTCTGTTCGTGCCGGAAGAGAACCGTTTCGTTTCCCAACTCCACTTTTCTATCGCCTATCCCGATTGTCACAAGCTTAATCGGGGGCTGGGATGCTTCTCCCAGGGCGGATTTTGCCTCATCGGAAATTTTGGGGCACTCTTCCAGGGATGCCTTTTTGCCTGCAAGCTTCATTGCAAATGCAAGGCAGGTGGGTGCACCGCATTCACCGCAATTTGATTTTGGAAGAAGTTTGTAAATATCAAGACCTGTTAGTGCCATTTTCCTCTGGCTCCTTTCCATTTTTGAATGTTACATGGAAATGACCGCTCTCGCTTTGTTACATCCCACAGTTGTCATTGCGAGCGTAGCGAAGCAATCTTTCCTTCTTATAATTCTTCATATAAGTCTTTCCATTCTTTGTTAATGCTGTTAATTAAGTTAATTTTCTTCTGCCTTGAACCACCTTTTATCTGTTTCTCACGAGATATTGCATCATAAACATCATCAAATATTTCATAATACACTAATCTATTGATATTGTAATGTTTAGTGAAACCCCCAATTTGCTTATCCTTGTGCTGAAAAGCTCTTCTCTTAAGGTCATTTGTTACGCCTGTATATAAAACAGTGTTGAGATAGTTGGTCATTATATAGACGTAATATCGCTTATTCATTGTATATTCAGATTGCTTCGTCGCTTACTCTCCTCGCAATGACAACCTGCATATCGCTTCTCCCAACCATTTCCATACCATTACAATCAAAGCCTCGTCTATTTATCTTAAATTATAGCAGTGACGCCATGGTAAGAGCAGGATGGTTCTTTTCAGTTAAAAATGTCACCAGCTCTTCCGATGTGGTCGCCACTGTCTCATCTGCAATTTTATCTACAAATGATATATCTCCAAGTTCTTTTGCTCTTTTTTCCAGTCTTTCCTTCATAGCATCCTTTAATTCTTTGGGCATCATA
>JAMDEM010000050.1:9288-14267 GCA_023486985.1 Bacillota bacterium | reverse complement strand
CCCTCCTTGTCCCTGCGCGATTCCCACGAAGAACCGGGTTAGTGGCGAAAAAGCCATTGTAAAAGCTGGAAGGAACCTCTCTCTATCTCTCTTCACAAAAAGGGGATAATCTATCTACTTCCCCTTAATTTAAGGGGAGGCGAGGAGGGGTTATTTTGCAATTGAGGACTCCGCAGTTTTTCTGCGGAGTGTCGTGCCGCAAAACAAGCTTGCTTATTTGTTCAGTATGTAGCACCCGTTCCCCCGAGAAATGTGGCTAATAAAGAGGGGATTTTCATGATGAACGGCAAAATAACAACTCATGACCTCATTAAAAAGGGGTGAAATAAAAATGAGAAAAGCCGTCTTTGCATTAGTAATTCTGGCGGTGTTTGTTCTTTTTACCGGCGCAGCTTTTTGTGATGAAATCCATGATGCAGTTAAGAATGGCAATTTGGTAAAAATAAAGGTGCTTGTTAACAGTAATCCCAAGCTAGTTAACGCGAGGGACAAGGAGGGCATGACGCCTTTGCACTGGGCGGCGTTAAAAGGTCACAAAGAAATAGCGGAATTTCTTATATCTAAAGGTGCCGATGTTAATGCAAAGGATGATGATAACTGGACGCCTTTGCACCTGGCAGCATACAATAATAACAAAGATATAATAGAGCTTCTAGTTTCTAAAGGTGCTAATGTCAATGCAAAGATTGGGAGTGGCTCGACGCCCCTGCATCTGGCAGCTGATTCTGGAAGCAAAGATGTAGCTGAGTTCTTGATTTTTAAAGGCGCCGATGTTAATGCGTTGAATAGTTACGGTGCTGCACCGTTGCACCGGGCGGCAATGCATGGCTGTAAGGAAATAGCAGAACTTCTTATATCTAAAGGTGCAAATGTTAATGCAAAGGATGATTATGGAGAGACACCCTTGCACACTGCAATAGGTTTCGATCATACAATTATGGCAGCGTTTTTGATTTCCAAAGGCGCTGATGTCAATGCAAAAGATAATGATGGAACAACATCTCTGCACAAAGCGGCTTTTCCATGTTATACCGCAGATATGGCAGCACTTTTGATATCCAAAGACGCCGATGTTAATGCAAGGGATAATAAAGGCAATACCCCTTTGCACAATGCGGCAAGCTGGGGACACTTTATTATAGAGGTTCCTCTTCCTGAAGGCGTTGATCGGGATATAGCGGAGCTTCTGATATCCAAAGGCGCTGATGTTAATGCAAGAAATAATGATGGCGAGACGCCTTTGCATAAAGCGGCTTCTTCATGGCACATCACGGGTATAGCAGCGTTTCTGATATCCAGAGGCGCTGATGCCAATGCAAGGGATAATAAAGGCAATACCCCTTTGCACCTTGCGACAGTTGTAACTTATAGTTCCACAGTTACAGATATGGCAGCGTTTTTAGTATCTAAAGGCGCCATTATTGATGAAATTCATGAGGCCGCTGCAATGGGCGACTTAGTAAAGGTGAAGGCGTTTCTTAATAGCAACCCCCGTCTTGTCAACGAGAAGGACAAAGATGGCAATACGCCTTTACATTGGGCGGCAAGAAAGGGCTACACAGATATAGCGGTGCTTTTGATTTCCAAAGGCGCCAATGTTAATGAAAAAAATAATAGAGACGAAACGCCGTTATTTTTTGCGGCAGGTTATGGTTACACAGATATAGCAGTGCTTTTGATTTCCAAAGGCGCTGATGTCAATGCAAAAGATTATAGAGGCGAAACACCTTTGCACTGGGCGGCAGAGAATAATAACAAAGATGAGGCAAAGCTTTTGCTTTCTAAAGGTGCCAATGTTAATGCGAAGGATGAAGAAGGTAATACACCCCTGCACTTTGCAACATATCTTGCTTGCAAAGATTTGGTGGAACTTTTGATATTTGAAGGCGCTAATGTCAATGCGAAGGGTAGATATGGCGAGACACCTTTGCACATTGCGGCAATGAACGGCAAAAAAGGTATAGCAGCGCTTTTGCTTTCCAAAGGTGCCATTGTTAATGAAATTCATGAGGCTGCTGCGATGGGTGACTTAGCAAAAGTAAAAGAGTTTCTTAACGGCGATCCCGGCCTTGTCAATAAAAATGATAGCGGCGCTACGCCTTTACACTGGGCGGCAGAGAATGGGCATAAAGATATAGTGGAATTTTTGATTTCTAAAGGCGCAGATGTTAATGCAAAAGATGGAGAAGAAAAAACGCCGCTACACAAAGCAGAAGAACAAGGTAACAATGATATGGCGGCATTTCTGATTTCTAAAGGCGCAGATGTTAATGCCAAGGATTATTTAGGTATGACGCCTCTGCACAGGGCGGCAAAGAACGGGCACAAAGATATAGCGGAACTTTTGATTTTTAAAGGTGCTGGCATTAATGCAAGAGATGAATATGGAAGGACACCTTTATACATCGCAACATCGGATGGCAATAAAGATATAGTAGAACTTTTGATTTCCAAAGGCGCCAATGTTAATGCAAGGACCAGGGATGGTTATACGCCCCTGTATGTGGCCGCATACGATAATCACAAAGAGATGGTAGCGCTTCTGATTTCTAAAGGCGCTGATGTCAATGCAAAAGATAATTATGGTATGACGCCTTTACAATGCGCCCATGAGAAGGGCTATAAGGATATAGTAAAGCTCCTTCAGGAGCATGGGGCAAAAGAATAGTAATGGCAATGTAAAAAGAGAGCCCGATTGGAATGTTTAATAAATCAAACCCCTGCAAGCGATATGCAGGAAAGGTTTTTGAGGCGGCGAATAGTTTCACGTGAAACTATAGACCTTCAGGAGGCGCATCTTGCAAAAGATTGTTGCAATAGCAAACCAGAAGGGCGGGGTGGGGAAGAGCACAACAGCCGTAAATTTCTCTGCCTGCCTTGCATCAATACAGAAAAAAGTTTTGCTGGTTGATATGGATCCCCAGGGAAATTCCACCAGCGGGATGGGGAAGAATAAGAATGATGTAAAAAACTGCATTTACAACGTCCTTATTGATGAAATTCCCCTGGCTAAAGTGATAATGAATACAGATTTAGCCGGGCTTGACCTTGTGCCTGCCACTTTAAAGCTGGCCGGAGCCGAGGTTGAGTTAATATCGGCTCTTTCCAGGGAAAGCCGTCTCCTTAAAGGGATTCAACGCTCCAGCCTTCCTTATGATTATATAATTCTTGACTGCCCTCCTTCCCTTGGTCTTTTGACAATCAACAGCCTGACCGCGGCTGATGAAGTTCTTATTCCAATCCAGTGCGAATATTATGCCATGGAAGGCTTAAGCCAGCTCATCAGCGTCATTGAGCTTGTGCAAAAGCATTTAAACCCGAATTTAAAGATAATGGGCATTCTTCTTACCATGTTTGACGGCAGGGTAAATCTTTCTTCGCAGGTTTCTGAAGAAGTAAGAAAGTATTTTAAAGATAAGGTATTTGAAACGGTTATTCCAAGAAATGTGAAATTAAGCGAGGCTCCAAGCTTTGGGAAGCCTATTATCCTGTATGACGGCAAATCAAGGGGAGCCCGGGCATATGTAGATTTTGCGGATGAGGTGATTAAACTTGAAGAAAAAGGTTCTGGGAAGAGGCCTGTCAGCCCTCATTCCCACAGAAAAGGAAATAAAGCACGATAATTCAGTAGTTAATATCCCCCTGACGGACATTCTTCCCAATCCTTATCAGCCGCGCAAGCATTTTGACCACAAGAAGCTGGAGGAATTAAAAGCTTCCGTCAAAGAGCACGGCGTGGTTCAGCCGGTTGTTGTTGCGCGCAAGGACGGCGGGTACCACCTTATCGTGGGAGAAAGAAGGTGGAAAGCCGCCAGTGAGCTTGGATACAAGGAAATTCCAGCTATAGTAAAGGATTACACCCGGGAAGAAATGCTGGAAGTGGCTTTGATAGAAAACATTCAAAGAGAAGACCTCAATCCCCTTGAAGAAGCCAACGCATACCAGTTTTTAGTCAGTGAGATGGGGCTCACCCAGGAGCTTCTTGCCAAAAGAATCGGCAAAAGCCGTCCTGCGGTGGCAAATACCCTGAGACTTCTTAATTTATCCCCGGAGATACAGAAGGAAATTGCCCATGGAAATATAAGCGAGGGGCACGCCCGGTGTCTTTTAACAATCGAAAACTCCCAGGAACAACTAAGATTGTGCGAAAAAATAAAAAGAGAATTTCTTTCCGTCCGGCAGACGGAAGACCTGGTAAGAAGGCTTTCGGAGAAAAAAGTTTCACGTGAAACAAAGAAGACCCGCACCCATGAATGGAACCATATTGAAGAGGAAATCCAGAGGATGCTGGGAACCAAAGTGCGGATAAATCCCGCTACCAGAAACAAGGGAAAAATAGAAATTACCTATTCCACCTATGAAGATTTGGAGCGGCTGGTGGAGCTTTTAATTTACAAGGCAGACGTGGGACAAAGATACAAGCCAAGCAGCATAAGCTTGCTTTAGGAAATTAACTAGGAGTGTGACATGAATCAATCTCTTTACAGGAAATGGAGATCCCAGAAGTTCTCTGAGCTTATCGGGCAGAACCATATCAGTAAAACCCTGCAGAACTCTATAAAGAACAACCGTCTTTCTCATGCCTACCTTTTCTGCGGGCCCAGGGGCACTGGCAAGACCAGCACGGCAAGGATTTTTGCCAAAGCGCTTAACTGCACCGGCGCCCCGGGAAGCGGCGAGCCCTGCAACAAGTGCGATAACTGCCTGAAAATTTCAGCCGGCAACGCCCTGGATGTAATAGAGATTGATGCCGCATCCCATACCCAGGTGGACAAAGTAAGAGAATTCATCATAAACAGGGTCAATTTTGCACCATCTGAAGGAAGATACAAGATATACATTATAGATGAAGTGCACAAGCTGTCCAACCAGTCTTTCAATGCTCTTTTAAAGACTCTTGAAGAGCCGCCGGCTCATGTAATATTTATTTTAGCCACCACCCACCCCCAGGATCTTCTTCCTACCATTCTTTCCCGCTG
>JAMDEM010000050.1:0-9278 GCA_023486985.1 Bacillota bacterium | reverse complement strand
ATTGAAATTTGTTTCCCGGCTTCGGACATAGCTAGAAGGCTTCTTATGGTGGCGGGGGAAGAAGGCGTGGAGATTGAGGAAGGGGCGCTTCACCAGATGGCTCAGGCGGCTGAAGGCTCCATGAGGGATGCCCTGGTGCTTCTGGAGCAGGCTGTTTCCTTTGCCGGGAAACAAATTTCAATGGATGACTGTGTTGCCCTTCTGGGTATAACAGAGGAAGCCGTTCTCTTTGACTTCTCAAAAATAATTGCCGAGCACAGCACTATAGCAGGGCTTATGCTGCTTCAGGAAGTAATAGACGAGGGGAAGGATTTTCTTCAGCTAAATAAAGATATTACCGAGCATTTTAGAAGGCTCCTTCTTATTAAAGTTTCAAAAGATGCACGGGATTTAGTTGAGGTTGGAGAAGAGACTTTTGCCCGTCTTCAGGAGCACAGCCGCAGCTTTGAAACTCCGGAGCTGCTGAAAATTATAAAAACTTTGCTTGATTTAAGGCAGGATTTAAGGGATGAGGCGTTAAGCCGCCTTTTATGGGAAATTGCAATAATAAGGCTTACCAAAGCTCAGGTTGATTTGTCTTTGGAGGGCTTGACACAAAGGCTGATAACTCTGGAGAAAAAAGTTTCAAAAGGCAGTGCAGAAGAGCCTGTTTTCGAAAAAGAAGCCGGGAAAAAAGAAAAATCTCCTGCCGGCATTCCAAAAAAGGCAAAGAGCGAGCACACGGAAAAAGCTCCCGGTCTGCAGCAGGCGCCTTCTGATTTAAAGGAAATGTGGCATGAGATTATGCAGAATGTAAAGAAGCAGAAGGTATCTTTACATGCCTGGCTTCTTGGCGCAACTCCCATTGTCCTTGAAGGAAATACTATAAAACTTGGCTTCGGGAAGAAATATTCCCTTCACCGGGAACAGGTTTTAAAAGAAAAGTCTTTTATTGAAAAGGTTATAGAGGAAATTTACTCAACCCGCTACAATATAGAATGTGAGTTTACCGAACAGGTTGCAGAGGAAGATCTTTTCGTAGATGCAGAGGAATCCCACGATGAATTTGTGAAGAAGGCGGCCGATATTTTTAACGGCCAGATAATATAAACTGCAATAAAAAGGAGACTGTAAAGATGAGTAATCAGTTTAAGAACATGCAGAAGATGCTTATGGAATCGGTTGCCAAGATGCAGGAAGAGCTGGGAGCCCAGGTTGTCGAGGGAATTTCGGGCGGAGGAGCCGTAAAGGCTCAGGCTAACGGCTTGCAGGAAATTATTTCAGTGAAGATTGACCCTTCGGTTGTAAATCCTGAAGAGGTGGATATCCTGGAAGACCTGATTCTGGTGGCGGTCAAGGATGCTTTTGCCAAAGCGCAGGCACTGTCTGCCGGAAAGATGAACCAGATTACCGGCGGCTTGAAGATTCCCGGCTTGTTTTAACAATTAACATGAGCAGTTTTGCCGAGCCCATCTCAAAACTTATCAGAGAACTTATGAGAATGCCTACAGTTGGTCCCAAAACCGCTCAAAGGCTTGCTTTTCATATCCTCTTTTCAAGTGCAGAAGAAGCCAGGCAGCTCTCTGATGCAATAAGCGAAGTCAAGGAAAAGATACATCCCTGCCGCAGGTGCTTCAATCTTACCGATACCGATTTATGCAGTATCTGCCGGGATGAGAGGCGGGATTCCCGCCTTCTTTGCGTGGTATCCGATCCAAGGGATATTGCTGCACTGGAGCGTACAGGCGAGTTCAAGGGCAGGTATCATGTTCTGGGCGGCAAGCTTTCCCCTATGGAGGGAGTTGGCCCGGCGGAGCTTAAGATACAGGAGCTTCTTGAAAGAATCCGGAAGGAAGAGATAAAAGAAGTAATTGTAGCTACCGACCCTGATATAAGCGGCGAAGCAACCGCCATGTATCTTTCAAAGGTAATAAAGCCCCTGGGAGCAAAAATTTCAAGGCTTGCTTACGGCTTGCCCATAGGGGCAAATATTGAGTATGCCGATGAAGTAACCCTAGCCCGGGCGGTTGAAGGAAGAAGAGAGATTTAATTTTCTACTCCCGCAGCCGTTTATTTAATTTTTCGGGGGTTTAAGGGCTTTTTCGAGCTTGTATTTTGCATAAGGGTTCTGAGGGTTTATTTTTAACGCCTCTTTATAGGCATCGGCCGCTTCCTTATACTTTTTCATTTTCATATAAAGGTCGCCCAGAAGAAGAGGCGCCTGGTACCCCATTAATATACCGTTAGGGTCAAACTTCATGCAGGTCTGAAGGGCCGGTATCGCATCCTCAAATTTTCCAATATCATAAAGTGATGAGCCTATATAATAATACACGTCAGCATAGTTTTGAGGAGTAATTTCCTGTTCCTTGTTATATACTGCCAGAGCTTCCTGAGGGTTTTTCTCATCAACAAGAAGTATGTTGCCAAGAAGCTCCATTGCCACCATATCCTTGGGGTTCAACTGGAGAGCCTTAAGGAAGTGTCCTTTGGCTCTCGGTATCATTCTCTTCTGAAAATAATACATCCCCATGCCGGTATGTGCCATGGCAAACTGCGGGTCGGTTTTTAAAGCCAGCTTAAATTGCTGAACAGCTTCATCCGCCATATTGGGGCGCATAAGTCCCTGGGTAAAATATGCAATTCCAAGATAAGTCTGGCTTAAGGGATCATCAGGCTTGCTGATGGACTGCTGTTCCAGTTTGTTAAGGATGAAATTTAAATTATCCTTTTTTACATAAGCATCCAGCATAAAGGTTAACGCAAGAGTATTGTAAGGGTCTTCCTGAAGGGCTGAGTTAAATTCGCTGATGGCATTATCCCAGTCCTTGCTGTAAAATAAGGTGATACCTTGCTGAAAATGGCTTGCCTGAGGAGCTTCCTGCGCAAATACAGGAAGAGTCAGATATATCAACACCATTAAAACAAGGAAAAAAGTCTTTAAAAATCTTGAGCCTGCCACTAAAAATTCCTCCTTAAAAAGTTTATTTAAAACCTGAAAGTTTTCTCCATAATGAAATTGTGCTGGAAACATATTTCCGGGTTTCAGGGTAGGGAGGGATCCCGTTATATTTAAGAACAGCTCCGTAACCTGCATTGTAAGAAGCCAGCGCAAATTCCACCTGCTTATTATATGATAGATGGGGAAATCTGTCAAAATTAACTTTCAGGAGCCGCAATGTTCCAAGGATGTTTTGAGAATAGTCCAAAGAATTTGAAATTCCGATGGCAAGGGAGGTTTCCGGCATTAACTGGCCCAGACCCCCGGCGCCGGTTTTTGAAACCGCCTTTGGATTAAAGGAAGATTCCATGGCTATTACAGCCATGGAAAGACGGGGATCAATGCCGAACTGGTAACTGTAGTAAAGGATGCTTCTTACCATTTTGTCCGCAGTTTTGCGGTCAAGTTTTGGATTGTAATAAAGAATGGTCTGTTTGTACCCGGCAGTGTATTTTTCGGAAAAGTAATGTTCACCGGGTGATGCTTTTTTCGGGGCACTCCGGACGGAAGATAAAAGAAACAGAAACAGTATTAAGATTATCAGTAAAAAATATTTTTGTTTCACAATTATTATTTTGCTCCTGTTTATCATTGTGATATTCCTGTCCCATCCCTCCACTTCTTCTCCCCAGGGAGAGGACAAAGGTGAGGGTGAATGTGGCAATCTCTTTTTTCAAATAGTACTTTTACATTAATTCAATGGAAGATATGAACTTCCTACTTAAGAAGTTCTCCGTAAAGTTCTGTTCTTCTGTCTTTAAGCAGGTCATTATGTTCAAGGAGGCGTTTGTTTCTGGCAGAGGCAGGATCTATTTCTGCCTCGCCAAGGGTTTCTTCGTCAGGCTTGCCTCTGATAAGAAGTGTTCCCTTAGTATCAAGAATCTGGCTTTGTCCGATATAAGAGAGAGTTTTTCCGCCTCTTTCTTCTTTTCCAATTCTATTGGCGGTTATGGAAAAGACCCTGTTTTCCAGAGAGCGCGTCACCATGGCAGAAGGAGCATGAGGAAGGACAAGATTTGACGGGTGGCATATTATATCAGCGCCTTTTAAGGCAAGAATTCTTGCTGTTTCGGGAAAGAACCAGTCAAAACAAATCATTATTCCGATTTTTGCTTCTTTTGTATCAAAAACAGGAGGAGATTCATCACCGGGATTAAAGTTCAGTTTTTCTTCATTAAAAAGGTGAATTTTTCTATATCTTCCGATATATCCGTCAGGACCAACAAGGAAAGAGGAGTTGTAAAGTTTTCCGCCATCTTTCTCGGCAAGTCCGCCAACGATAAAAATCTTTTTTTCTCTAGCGAGGCTTTCGAACTTTTTGCAGGTTTCTCCACCGGGAACCTCTTCAGCAAGCTCTTCGACTTCTTTTCTGTTTAAGAAGAGATAGCCTGTGTTAAAAAGCTCGGGAAGCACAAGCAGTTTTGCCGTGGAGCTTTTTATTAACTTGATGGCTGTTTCGACATTTTCCCTTACCTTGCCGAATTGAGGATTAAACTGCAGAAAACCTGCTTTCATTTAAGAAATCACCTTAAACAATTTTTATATACTGTCATAATGCAGCAGTATATGTTGTTTTATGACAGTTGCAATTAAAAACATCTGCCGAAAGCAGATGTTTCTTAAGAACCCCAATTTCGCCGGTGAGCCTCAATCGCCCATTTCAATTTCCACATTAAATTTATTGCTTCCAGTAACTTCAACCTTCTGTGTTAGAGCAAGGTCCCTGTCAGTTTCAGTAAACTTTGCCCCGGAGAGCTTTATTAAAGCTTTTCCGCCTGCATTATTTTTTGCGCCGAATTCGCTGGATGCGGTAGAGCCGAGATTTTCAAGATTCTTCTGCCCATTGTCAAGAAGGTCTTCAAGGTTGGGGGATAATCCCATCAAAACTTTTTGTTCCTTGATGGAAGGATCAATTGAATAAGATGCTTTCAAACTGGAACTGCCGTCTGGAAGTGTTACAGTTTTTCGTATTTTTCCATCCGATGAAGTGAAAGTAAATCCGTTCTCTGCCGGCTGGATGTTATATATATCGTTGTCGCGTCCCACATCTCTCAGGCTGGAAATTCTCTGATAATCGCCGTATCTGTCAACCTCTGCTTCTCCTTCATATAGCGGGTAAGTAAGAGGGTTTCCAAGAACCGGTATGAAACCGTCTTTTCCTTTAACTACTGCCCATCTGATGGTTCCGCCCACTCTATCCATGACGGCGAAGAGGCGGTCGTTTTTAATTATGTATTCATTAACTCCGTCAAGGTCAAGGTCTTTTGTTTCCACGGTGGTTTTAGGACCAATCTTTCCTTCCTTTACATCTTTTGCCCACAAAGCTGATTCGGCGATAGTTTTAGCCTGCCTTATCTGTCCGGCAAGGTTTCTCTCCCAGCCGGAAATATCCTTGGGAGAGCCGGAATCATCATGCCATGCGGTTTCATAAATGGCAGTCATAAATGCTTTTCTGGCTAGCATGCTTAAGTTATTGTCAGGTGCGTTTTGAATAAAGTTCCATGTGTCGTATATTATTGTTCCTGGAGTTTTTACATCTCCAAGTTTTTTGCCGCTTGGTATGGGGTCTTTACCGTAATCCCAGCCTCTTTCCCTGGGTACGTAATCGAAGTATGAAGCATTGTCTTTGTCGCCGTAATACCACTTATTCATGGTATCGCCGCCGATATACGACTGGGTGGGCAGGTTCAGGTTGCTGCCATGATTAACCGGTTTCCAGCCTTCCTTGAGAATCGAGGTTGGAGTGACGGGCTGAATCCAGGGGTGCGCCGCAATCCAGGCAAGATTTTTTTCAAAAGCTTTGGGCATATCAGGCACCGGAGCCGGGCTGCCGAAAGGTTTTCCTCCGTAATGCTCCCAGTCATTCATGGCAAGGGCAATCTGTTCCTGGTCGGGTGAAAGGGCTTTGCCAAGGAGCTTGCCTCTCATTGAAAGGTCAAGTCCGCCGTCGGTGTTGGTGTTAGTGTGATCCTGGAAATAATGGTCAATGAAAAAGACCTTCATGCCGTTTGCCTGATGAATCTTGCTTTCGCTTGCACCGGTACCAAACCATTGGTCGGGATAATCTGCCACTGTTGCCTGGTAACCGGCATCTTTTTCATCTTTCAGAACATCCGAGTTTATCACTCTTTCAGGAGTCCATGCCACAGGGGCATCTTTCTGTCCTAGTTTTTCAGCCTCTTCCTTGCCTAATTTTAAAGATTCTTTATTTACATTTCCCGCAAATGGCGGCATTAACTGCTCATCGTAAGTTCCGCCTTCAACCGTCAAAAGACCGTCTTTTACGTCTTTTTCGATTCTTTTGTTAAAATCGGGAGAAGCCCATTCAATATCGGACTGGAGAGTCCCGCTTAAATGAACTTCAACCGGCACGCCGGTTTTTTCAACCGCATCAAGGACAGGTTCATAGCCGGTACCGTCTTTGGCTCTAATCCATGTTTTAGTCTGGGAGGCTTTTACAAGGGATTGGTTTCCGTGGAGAATAAAGGCAACTTTTGCCCTGCCTGTTTTTGAATCAGTGTCAACTCCGCCGGCAAGGACGCCGTTGTTTCGCCATGGCGGAGGAAAGTCTTCTCTTTGTCCCTTTTTGTTAATGTTTGTTGAAAGAGTGTCGGTAATCTGAGAATTAAAATCCTTAGTGGTGAATGCCTGAATATGTAGAGGCTCTCCGTCTTTCCAGCCCATGCTTCTTAAGACATCTTTGTTAAGGGCAAACTGAACGCCGTCAAGCTGGCTGTTAAATCCAAGGGCAGAAATGCCTTCATTTGATTTTTTGCCGTCAGGAGTCTGGATGTTATAGTTTTGCGAGTCATAAATTGAAATTGCTGCTTTCCATGGGTGATCTGTGCTTCCTGCGATTCCATCAGGCAGGCTTGAAGCTCCGCCCTCTTTGCCGGGGAAACTGACAAGCAGGTAAAGATTCATATTGCCGTTTTCAGCGCCGTACTTTAAATCCTGGAGATCTACCCTGAAAGAGTAAGGATCTTTTGTTCCGCCTTCGTGCGAATAAAGAGCTACAATGTCTCTTGAGTCATCAAAGCCGTCGTTTAATTTATACTCGTCATCGCAAGTGTCAAGTCCCTTTACGTCTTCCGGTTTCCATCGGTTGAACTCGCCTTTTAAAACTCCGGAGGTAACAGGATCTGTTGATTCTGTTTTTATTCCGTACTGGAGAGAGGGGTTTAAAATAGTGGTTCCTTCTCTGGTGGTGCTTATTTCTTTTGGCGGAGCTGAGGCAGTTGATTTCTCTACTGCTTCTCCCCTGGTATCGGCAGGAAGGGAAAACGAAGTTTCAGCTTTCCTTGCCAGTGGCTGAGACGGCGGAAGAGAAGGCTTAAAGGGTCCGGTTATTTTGTTGTTTGAATTTATTTCCATAGCGCTCCGGAAATATTGGTAATATACCTCCTCTATTATGTCAAATTTTAAAAATAAGCACAATATATTTTTGTTAACAAAATGTTAAATTTTGTCGGGGGTGAGGCAGATGCTGCAAGAGCAATATTTGGCAGGGGAGGGAGTAGAAAGCTCAAATGCCTCCCACCCTTGTTGTTATGCGTTTTCAATCGTTCCTCCGCCCAGCACTTCTTCACCTTCATAAAAAACGGCTGCCTGGCCCGGCGTTATGGATTTTTGAGGTTCATAAAATTCAACGACCGCATCTTTTCCATTAGGATGAATTTTTGCCGGCGCTTCTTTGAAAGTATACCGTATCTTTACCAGTGCTTCCAGAGGCTTATCAAGAGCAGCGCCGCATACCATGCTGACCGAAGAAACAATAAATTTCTTTTTGTAAAGCTCCTCCACCGGTCCTGCATAAATTGTGTTTGTTGAAGTATCTATCTTTGTCACATAAAAGGGATTAGGTGCAAGAGCTCCAAGTCCCTTTCGTTGACCTATGGTGTAAAATATTATACCTTTGTGCTTTCCGATAATTTTTCCTGAAGAATCTTTTATTGCTCCCGGAGAAAAAGCTGAAGGAAATTTTTCAGCAATGAATTTTCCGTAATTATTATCAGGGATAAAACAAATCTCCTGGCTTTCCGCTTTTTCGGCTGTAGGCAGGGATAAATTTTTTGCAATTTTTCTTGTTTCTTTCTTGGAAAGTTCACCCATGGGCAAGATGATTCTTGATAATTGGTCCTGATTGAGCATGTAAAGCACATAAGACTGGTCCTTTGCATGGTCAAGCCCTTTCAGGAGCATGCAGCGCCTTTCCGTATCATTATGAACTATTCTTGCATAATGGCCTGTTGCAAGAAAATCTGCATCCATCTGTTTTATTTTTTTAAGAAGCAGGTCAAATTTTATTATCTGATTACATTTAATGCAGGGGTTAGGGGTTCTTCCCTTAAGGTATTCGCTGTAAAAGTCTTCCACAACGGTGCTGGTGAAAAGCTCGCGAAAGTTAAGAGTATAGTGGGGTATTCCAAGCCTGTCGCACACCGCTCTTGCGTCCCTGGCTGATTCGTAGGAACAGCAGCTTTTTGCCCATTGTGAAAAACAGGGCTGTTCCGCCTCGTCCCATATTTTTAATGTTATGCCTATACAGTCATAGCCTTTTTCAAGAAGAAGAGCGGCGGCAACTGAAGAATCCACTCCGCCGCTCATGGCGATGACTACTCTCTTTTTTTTCATAATGATTTCACGTTTTCAACTTTTTTACCAGCGCTTTATATATTAAAAGAGGCACAAAAATTTCTTCTTTAATCTACGGCGGCGAACAGGAAAATCAGAAGCGAGCCGGCACGGAGAACACTGCTTCAATTGTGGGAATGGGGAAAGCGGCAAGACTTCTTTCAGGGGAAAGAAAAAAAAGAAGTCAAAAAGTTAAGCTTCTGGGGAAAAAGCTGGCCGAAGGAATTTTATCTTTAGTTGACGGTGCAAGGCTGATGGGACACCCGGAGATAAGAATCCCGGGAATTTATACTTTTCTTTTCCCCGGTGTTGAAGGCGATTCCCTGCTTTTAAATCTTGATATTAAAGGAGCTGCCGCATCAAGCGGTTCTGCCTGCAGCTCCCATGCCATTGAGCCTTCTCATGTTCTCATGGCTCTTGGCTTAAACGCAATCGAAGCCGGAAGCTGCATAAGATTTTCAATTGGAGAATTTACCACCGAAGTTGAAATTGACGAACTTCTTGAAATTCTTCCGCCGCTGGTAAAAAAGTTGAAAAAGTGAAATCATTATGAAAAAAAAGAGAGTAGTCATCGCCATGAGCGGCGGAGTGGATTCTTCAGTTGCCGCCGCTCTTCTTCTTGAAAAAGGCTATGACTGTATAGGCATAACATTAAAAATATGGG
>JAMDEM010000078.1 GCA_023486985.1 Bacillota bacterium | reverse complement strand
TAATCTTGGGGCAGCTTATATTAAAAAAGGACTGTTAGATGAAGCCATAGGTGAATGCAAGGAAGCTATCAGGATTAATCCAAACCTTGCTGATGCACATAGTAATCTTGGGGCAGCTTATGGTAGGAAAAACATGTTAGATGAAGCTATAGGTGAATGCAAGGAAGCTATCAGGATTAATCCAAACTTTGCTGATGCACATAGTAATCTTGGCTTTGCCTATTATTCTAAAAAACAATATGATTTAGCAATTCAGTATTGTGATAAAGCTATTCAGCTCGGATATAAGCCCAATCCCAATTTTTTGAAATTACTTGAACCCCATAGAAAAAATACAAAGTAGGTGCATATAAATGTCTGAGATAATGAAACGAATAACAGGCGCAGAAGCAGCAAGAGCCATGGAGAATGCCAAAAAGAAATTTGGAAATCCCTTTGCAACCGATGCTCAAACAACTCTTCCCAAATTGCCGTTAAAGCCAAATGAATATTACAATGTTCTTGAATGTCCAAAATGCCACGGCAAGATGTACCCTGTTTATTACAACATAAACAGAACCCGATATATGTGTTCCCTTTGCGGGTATAAACAGGGGTAGTTGGATAGAGTAATTAACTCCCCCAGCCCCTCTTTAACAAAGAGGGGGGAACTTACTCTCCGCAGGGGCGAGGATTTCTATTATGCCCCCTTTAGCAAAGAGGGAGATAACTTTCTCTCTGCAGGGGCGGGTGATATAAGGAGAAAAAAGTTTGCTGAATACCGGCGAAGTTCTGGCAGGAAGGTATAAGATTGAAAAGATTCTTGGACAGGGCGGAATGGGTGCTGTCTATGAAGCATCTGATTTGCACCTGACCGTGAAGAAGTGGGCGGTAAAGGAAATGTATGACTCCTTCACCGACCCTGAAGAAAAGAAACAGGCAATTGCGCAGTTCACCGCCGAAGCTCATATTCTTGCCTCTTTAGACCATCCCAATCTTCCAAGGGTTACCGATTTTTTTACGCATAATTCAAGCCAGATTCTTGTGATGGAATTTGTGGAAGGAAAGACCCTTGAGGAATTGCTGGCACAGAATAAGGGACCTTTTTCAATTCCTCTTGCGGTTAATTACGCTTTTCAGATTTGTGAAGTCCTTGAATACCTTCACAGCCGCATGCCCCCTGTTATCTTTAGAGATTTAAAACTTTCCAATATCATGATAACCCGGGAGGGGAAAATAAAATTAATTGATTTCGGCATAGCAAGGTTTTTTCGTCCGGAAAAAGTAAAAGACACGATAGCTCTCGGCACTCCGGGATATGCCTCCCCCGAGCAGTACGGCAGGGGGCAGACTGATGCAAGGTCCGATATTTTCAGCCTTGGAGCCACCCTTTATGCTTTGCTTACCGGCGAGGACCCTCAAGCCAATCCTTTTAAGTTTGAAAAACCTTCAAAATTCAACTCAAAAGTTCCACCGGAGCTGGATGAAATGATTTTAAAAGCTGTAGCAATAGACCCTGAACAAAGATTTCAAAGCGCTTCGGAAGTGAAACAGGCTCTTTCAAGGATTTCTGCTCCCACTACGTCAACTTTAGCTTTAACCGGTGGTTCATCTCTCTTTTTCCCTTCCCTTATGGATTTCGGGGTGATGAAGAAAGGCGATATCCAGAAAAAAAGTTTTGCCGTAACCGGCGATGCAAAAGGGAATCTTTCTAAAGATCAGCCCTGGATGCGGGTGAGCCCTTCAAAGATTGACGGGAAAGATGTCCAGGCTGAGGTTGCAATTTATACGACAGGCATGATGGCTGGAGGAAGGTATGAGGGAAATGTTATTTTTTCAACCGGGAAAAAACAGGAGAAGCTTCCCGTGATTGTTAATCTTGAGCCCCAGCATCTTACCATCTGGACAAATTTTTTTGCTTTTCTCTGCACCATAGTAAGCCTTATTCCCGTGCTGGGTTTTTTTGGCTTTATCTGGCTGATGGTTATATATTATTCCACGCCGAAAAACGAGCGTTCCAATCTGGCTGTCCTTGTAAAAGTGTCATCCTTTGCCAGCGCCTTCTATGCGGCACTGGGCTCATTGCTGTTTGTGCTTTTTAAGTTAAGGTATTGAAAGGAGTTTTGAACTTGGTCTGTTCAATTTGCGGTAAAGATAATGCAGAGAGCAGTCTTTATTGTGATGACTGCGGGGCAGCTCTTCAGGTAAAGACCGCCGTGGGAGTTTCCGGTAAGGAAAAACCACTTGAGGAAGGCGTTTTGCTGAAAGATAAATACAGGATAATAAAAATTCTTAAAGATAACACTCTGCGCCATTACCTTGCGGAGTTAAAAGACCTGCCGGACCAGAAAGTTTTAATTGAGGAAAAGATAACTTCCGTTGAAGAAGCTGAAGAACCGTATGTAAAAAATCCTTTAAAGCGCCAGTTTCAATATTTATCAGGAATTATAAATTTAAATCTTCAGGTTATATATGATTATTTTACGGTTGAGACGAGAGAATATCTTGTTAAGGAACACATGGAGGGGACAAGTCTTGCAGAAATTTCCAAAGAAAAGAAAGAACTGGTAACTTCCCAGAATGTTGTAAAATGGGCAATTGCAGTGTGCGACGGACTGGCTGAACTTCATGCCAGAAAGCTGATTCACCGCAATATCCAGCCTTCCAATTTGTTTCTCGCCGCAGTGGCCCACA
>JAMDEM010000043.1 GCA_023486985.1 Bacillota bacterium | reverse complement strand
AATTCAGAAAGAATTTCCTGGAAAGGATTGATAAGGACACATTAAGAATTTTAACCGGAGAGGTTTAAAAAAATATATGAAGCAGGTTTACGGAAGGTGAGTGGACAGATTTGAGAGTTTATGAACTGGCAAAGGAACTTGGTATAACCAGCAAAGAACTGCTTTCCCTTTTAAGAAAAATAGGGGTGGAAGCGGCTAATCATATGAGTGTCCTTGAAGAAAAGACCATTAAGAGGGCAAAAGAGAAGGCAAAGACAGTTGAAAAAGGAGAAACCAAGGCTGCTGTTAAGCCGCGCGTCTTTAAAACTGCCGTAAAAGAAGAAAAAAGAGTTCTTCCCGCACTTGACGTCCTTGAGAAAAAAATTGTACCCAGAAAAATTACCATTATTCGTCCTCCCAAGGAAGAAGCTCCCTCAAAGAAGGAAGTAAAGGAAAAAGCTGAGGAAGCTGTTATTCCTGAGAAGAAGGCTGTTGAGGTTAAAGAAGTTAAAAAGGCTCCAGGAAAGAGCGCTGTTGCGGAAAAGCCTCCTGTTAAAGTCCCGGCTGTAGAAAAGGCGCCGTCTAAAGCTCCGGTGGATGAAAAGCCTCTTGCAAAGGCTCCTGTGGCGGAGAAGCCGCCGGTTAAGGCAGTGAAGCCTGCATTAAAGACAGTTGCACCGGTAAAAGAGCCGCCTCATGCGGTTGAAAAACCGCCTGTTCAACCGAAAATGGAAGCGCCAAAAGCAGCTGTGCCGCCGGCTCCAAAAGCTGTTTCCGTGCCGGTAAGACCGACGTTGCCTCCAAGGGCAGTTGCGCCGCCTGCAAGATATGTTGCGCAGCCGGTTGCGGCAAGGCATGTTCCCGTTGCAAAGCCTGCTCCGCCGCCTGTAGCGGTAGAGTTAAAAAAAATCAGCCTGCCCGATCTTATCTCGATTGCCGATCTGGCAACCCGTCTTGAAGTGAGTGCAAACGAAATAATAAAGCTTCTGATGAAGCAGGGTTATATGATTACCATTAACCAGAATCTTAACTTTGACAAGGCGGCGCAGGTAGCAAGAAATTTCGGCTTTGAAGCTGAAGTCCTTCCTCCCCCTGAGGAAGTTTTCATAGAAGAAGAGGACACAAGCAAACTTTCAACCAGGCCTCCGGTTGTAACCGTTCTGGGCCATGTAGATCACGGCAAGACGTCTCTTCTTGATGCCATAAGGAAGACAAATGTAACGGCCGGGGAAGCTGGAGGCATAACTCAGAAGATCGGCGCTTATATGGTGGATCTTCAGGGAAGGAAGATTGTCTTTATAGATACTCCGGGCCATGAAGCTTTTACCGCCATGAGAGCCAGGGGCGCCAAAGTTACCGATGTTGCAGTTTTAGTAGTGGCGGCAGATGACGGCGTTATGCCGCAGACAATAGAAGCCATAAATCATGCTAAAGCTGCCATGGTGCCGATAATTGTTGCAATTAATAAAGTGGACAAGCCGCAGGCAAACCCTGAAAGAATTAAGCAGCAGCTTGCCGACTTGGATCTTCTGGCTGAAGACTGGGGAGGAGAAACAGTCTGTATTCCTGTTTCAGCCAAACAGAAAATAGGTATCCCGGAGCTTCTGGAGATGATTCTTCTTGTTTCAGATATTCAGGAATTAAAGGCAAATCCAAACCGCAGGGCTACTGGAACGATAATTGAGGCAAGACTCGACCGCGGCCTTGGTCCGGTGGCTACAGTGCTTGTTCAAAACGGAACCCTGAAGATGGGAGACCCTGTGGTAGTCGGGCTTACTTACGGAAAAGTAAAGGTTATGATTAATGACAAGGGAGAGAGAATTAAGAAGGCTTTTCCTTCCACTCCGGTTGAAATTATAGGGCTTTCGGGCGTTGCCCAGGCAGGCGATATACTTCAGGTGCTTGAAGATGAAAGAATGGCAAAGCAGATTACGGAAGCCAGAAATTTCAGGAAGCGCGAAGAAAAGGTAAAAGACCTTCAAAAAATGGGGCTTGAGGACTTCTTTAATCAGTTGAAAGAGTCTGAATCATCGAGGGATCTTAACATAATTGTGAAAACAGACGGACAGGGAGCGGTTGAAGCCCTCAGGCACGCCCTTTCCAGGCTTTCCACGGAAAATGTAAAAGTAAATGTCATTCACGGCGGTGTGGGCACGGTAACTGAATCCGATATCCTTCTTGCCACAGCTTCAAATGCCATTATCATCGGGTTTAATATCCGGCCGGACCCCAATGTGAAGAAGCTAGCCGAGCAGGAAAGTGTTGATATCCGCCTTTACCGGGTTATCTATCATGTAATTGAAGACATAAAAGCTGCCATGACGGGCATGCTTAAGCCTGAGTTTGAGGAAATTCTTACAGGGAGAGCCGAAGTCAGGCAGATATTTAAAATGTCCAAGGTGGGTGTAATTTCCGGCGCTTATGTGACGGACGGCAAGATAACCAGGAACGCCGATGTGCGGATATTAAGAGACGGTGTGGTTATCTATGAGGGCAAGATAGATTCCTTAAGAAGGTTTAAGGAAGATGTGCGGGAAGCTTCAGCCGGTTTTGAATGCGGAATCGGGATTGAGAAATACGGAGGTTTGCAGGTCGGCGATATAATAGAAGCATATCAGCTTCAGGAAATCAAAAGGGAAACGAGTGTTACGGGATGAGTTACCAGAGGGCAGACCGCGTCAAGGTGCTGATTCAGCAGGTTGCCAGCGAGATACTGCGTGAATTAAAGGATCCCCGTCTTGGCTTTGTTACTATAACAGATGTTGAACTTTCCGGCGATCTTAAACATGCAAAAATTTTTGTAAGCATCCTTGGAAACGAGGAGGAGCATAAAAGCACAATGGAAGGGCTTTCAAGCGCCACCGGTTTTGTCAGAAGCGAGCTTGGCAAAAGGATACGCCTGAGGCATACTCCGGAGATAGTTTTTAAATTTGATTCTTCTATTGAGAGAGGCATTAGGATTGCCCAGATCCTCGGACAGGTAACGAAAGAGGAGAAGAATATTGAGTAAGGATTCCCGCCGCATTTCGGAAATCCTCAAAACAAAAGAAAAATTTATTATCCTTCCCCATGTTTATATAGACGGGGATGATTTGGGCTCCATGCTTGCCCTGGGAAGAGCCATTGGTAAAATAGGAAAAAGCGTTTTAAGATTTATCCCCGAACCAATACCGGAAATTTTCACATTCCTGCCGGACATCGAATATATCAGCCATAAAGCTCCTCCTGGAAGTTACGATGCTGCCATTTTGCTTGAGTGCACGGACCTCCAGAGGCTTCCAGCCGGAGTTGACATAAAAAAGATAGCAAAGACGATTATAAATATTGACCATCATCCGGATAACAAGTTTTATGCAGATTTTAACTGGGTTGACCCCGGTGCTTCAGCCGTTGCGGAGATGGTTTATTTCCTGATAAAGGATATGGATGTCGAGCTGGATTACGAAATTGCCATTAATCTTTACACTGCTATTCTTACCGATACCGGCGGATTTCAGTATTCAAATGTTACTTCCAGAACCCATGAAGTTATTTCACAGCTTCTTTCTATTCCAATAAAGACGGATGAAGTTTACCGGAAAGTCTATCATGAAAAATCTCCGAACGTCTTAAGGCTTCAGGGAAAGGTTATGGCGAATCTTGAACTTTCTGACGAAGGAAAAATTGCCTGGAGCTATATTACGAAAGATATGCTTGAGCAGTACGCAGTTGATGAGGGTGATACCCAGAACTTTGTGGAGGAGATAAATCAGATAAGAGGAGCACAGGCGGTTCTTTTTTTCAAGGAAATAGACGCAAAGAAGATAAAGGTGAGCCTTCGTTCATCAGGTGTTCCGGTAAATAAGATTGCGGCATTCTTTGGCGGCGGAGGCCATTTAAGAGCAGCCGGATGTACCGTAGAAGCCCCCCTCGAAGAAGCCGTAAAACAGGTTGTTTCCAAAACAAGAGAATACTTAAATCAATAAGTAATAAACTACTCTGCAGCAAGCTGCAGGGTGGTTTATTACTAACGGCTAAATTATTTTTATCACCAGCAGTGTGAAGTCGTCGGTGAGTTTTTTTCTGGTAAATTTCTGAACGGTTGTGTGAATCTTGTTGGCAATCGCCTGGGCGCTTAAAGATGAGTTTTCTTCAAGGATGGGAATAACGCCTTCAATGCCGAATAATTTGCCTTCAGGCGAGCGCGCCTCGGTTATCCCGTCTGTATAAAGCACCAGGAAATCCCCGCTTTCAAGAGATGCTTTCCGGCGGGTATATTTTTCTCCCTGCTCCACGCCTATTAAAAGGCCGTTTCCTTCAAGGAGAACATGCCTGGCGGCTGATGTTTTCCACAGGATGGGCGGTTCATGACCTGCCACGCTGTAAACGACTTCCTTGTTTTTTAAATCAATTTTCCCGTAAAAGAGGCTGATGAATTTTTCTCTTTCCGTTTCCGGCTCCAGTATCTGGTTTACCTTTGTAAGAACCTCTTCGGGCGGATAATCGGCAAAGGCAAACGATTTCAGCACGTATTTAGCCCGTGCAGTGTAAATGGCGGCGGAAGTTCCCTTGCCTGCTACATCTGATATAGTGATGCCCATTTTGTTTTCGTCAATAGGAACAAGGTCGTAATAGTCGCCGCTTAATTCCATCGAGGGTATGTATTTATGACCGATGTCAAGTCCCGGGAAGAAAATTTTCTGCTGGGGAACAAGGCTTGACCTTATTATCTTTGCAATTTCAAGCTGTTCCGAATAAAGCCTTGCATTTTCAATGGCTATTGCCGACTGGTTTGCCATTGTTCCAAGAAGGTTTATTTCCGGCTGGGTATGATAATAAATATCTTTTTTATATACGTTTACAAGACCGATGGTTTTGTTTTTTGTGGAGCCGGAAACGGAAAGAATTGTTTTTAAGCCTTCTTTTCTAAGCTCCTTGGGAAACTTATAAGGAGAGGCTTCCTCCTTCATATCAAGAAGAATCATGGGCTTTCCGGTTTTTGCCGCAATTCCTGAAACTCCTTCCCCGAGAATTACCTTGCGTTCAATGTGATTCTTTTCCAATCCTTTAGCGGATTTTATTGTAAGCTCATTTGTATTGTGATCGAGAAGCATTATGGAGCAGGCATCAGCTTTCATTGCTTTTATAACATTTTCAGCTATTTCATCAAGAACTTTTTCAAACTGAAGAGTTGAAGTTATTGCCTTGCCCACTTCAAAAAGTGTTGCCAGTTCATGGACTTTGTTTTTGATTATTTCGTACAGCCTTGCGTTTTCCATTGCAATTACGGCATGGTTGGCAAAGGCTCGCAGGAGCCTCAGTCTCTGGGGGCTGAACTGATAACCTTCGCGGGCAAAGCAGTTAAGTATTCCGATAACCTTTCTTTTTGAAATAAGGGGGATGGAAAGAATTCCGTCCAGACCGGCGCCGGTTAATGCATGAGAAAGAGGCTCATCTTTGTTTTCTTCAGTAATATAATAAGCCATTGGGCGCTTTTTCTTTATCATAAGACCGGTAATTATATCTATTACTTGAAGGCTCATAAATCCGGGATCTGAGCCTATGGAAGCTTCAAGAAGAAATTGATTGGTTTCCTCCGTAAAGATGAGAAGGTTTGTTGAGATGTTTTCCATCAGTTGTGATACTTTGTCAACAATTAAATTAAAAAGCTTGTTTAAGCTTAAGGTACCTGTCACTGCAGTGGAAATCTGGTAAAGGGCGCTGAGCTGATTGAAATTTTCCTCCAGCTGGAAGACCAGCTTTGCCCTTTGAATGGCAGTTGCAATTTGTATGGCAAGAGTCATGACAAGCCTTACCTGAGGCTGGGTAAAGTGATGAGCTGCCCTGGAATCGTCAAGGTAAATAATGCCCATCAACTGCTCCCTTGTGAAGAGGGGAATGATAATGCAGGAATTACTGGGAAGGAGTCCAAAAAATTTTTGCAGGGCAGGGCAGTCAGGCGGGGCGCTGGTAAGAATCAGGGGCTTTCCCTGTTTTATATTTTCCCAGAGATTGCCGGCAAATTCTGCGATGGGAAGCCGCAGGAACGAAAAGAAATTTTCCTGGTCAGCCGTTAATCCGTAAGTTGATGCAGTGTAGAGTTCATCAATTTTTTCATCAATAAGAAGTATAATGCACCGGTCAACCTCGGTGCTTCTGCAGAGCTGCTGGGCGCTGAGGCTGAGAACATCATTAAGTGCAAGGCTTTGTCCGATGGCTCTTGCAGCCACATAAAGGGTGGTGGCTTCTTTTGCTTTTCTCTGTTCGGATTCAAAAATCTGGGCATTTTCAATTGCCAGGGCAGCGTGGCTGGCAAAAGCGGCGAGAAGCTCCACTTCCTCGGGCTGAAATTCCCTCTTATCCCGGGTGTAAATATTCAGAAGTCCTTTCATCTTATCTTTTGCCGTGAGAGGCACCCCGAGATACGATTTTATTTCTTCTCTTGAGGCGGTGTCTTCATATATAGTTTCTCCGGTTGAAAGAATGCGGCTTTCTGCCCAGGGATTTTGCGAATCATGGGACCCGCCGATGAGACTTTCTCTCATCCGGTATTTCACTTCAGGCTTGCCGATTCTCTCAAGACCCATGGCAACCTGAGTTGACGGTTTCTTGCCTTCAAGAAGATAAAGGCTTCCTCCGTCGGCATGGACAAGCTTCATGCTCATTTCAACGATAAGCCGCAGCAACTGCCCTAAATTAAGCGCTGAGGTGAGAGCTGTTCCAATCTGGGTAAAATATGACTGCATCTGTTCTTTTGATTTTGCCAGTTCTTCAGCCTTGTGTTTGCTTTCCTCATAAAGCCTTGTGCTTTCTATAGCCAGAGCTACTTCTGCCGTTAAAGCTCCGGCAAGATCCACGTCGTCTTCAGTAAATATTTGATGCCGGCCGGTGTTAAAGACATGCATCAAGCCGATAAATTTTTTGCCTGCCTGAAGCGGAACATACATTAAAGACCTTACTTTATGCTTTTTTGCAAGTTTTTGAACTAAAGCTCCTTCCCGGGCAGGATCATTTATGACTAAAGGCTGTCCTGTTATTTCCGGTGCCAGAGTTTTTCCGGTGAAAATTTTATCGGCATCTAAGGGAAGAAAAAGATTTGCTTCATAGGCGGTAAAAGTTTTCTGCACAGGGTCCCATATATTAAAACCGCATCCGTCAACATCAAGAATCCTGGTGACTTTGCCTGCAATTGCGTGCAGAAGGCTGTTAAGGTCAAAATCAGGAGCCACCAATTTTGCAATTTCTGAAGCAAAGGCAAACTGGCTTACTTTCTTCTTTAACGCTTGCTTTTCATAACATTCTCCGGTAAGTTTTGCAACATGGTCTGAGAGGCTTTTTAAAGTCCTATTGAAGCTTTTTTCATCAAGGACGGGGATTTTGTTTAAAAGCTTCTTTTGTTCTTCAAAAAGGGAAGATAGAACCTTTTTTGGCAGAGTTGCAGGGTCATCAGCCAGAATCTGCCCGCCTGAGATGACTCCCAGAATTTCCTTTGTGCTTTTGTCAGCTACCGGTACGGCAAAAATTCTAAGATTCATAGGACAGGTGGAGCGGGAGGGTTTTGCAGTTTCCAGGACTTCCTGGAACACCTTTTTGTGGCATTCCAGGCATTTTTTTATAGTTTCTTCATCTTGTGCTTTATTTAAAAAAGTTTCGCAAAAAGAATTAAGATTATATCCTGCGGATATTTGATTTCCCCTGGTGTCAAAAAGAGCAACGGAAAAGCCGGTTGAGGATGAAACAAAATTAAGGAGGGAATCACAAATTTCCAGGTCAAAAACAAGACTATCCTGAGCAATAAATTTCTCTTCCGGCTTATAAGTCGGCATCAATCTTCATCTCTTTCAGCAGGAATGAGGGGATATTAAAAAAATAGGCTTGCCTGAATGCAAACCTGGAAAAGCTTTGTTACTTTGTTAAATCAATTCTGGACGCCATTGTAACGAAAGAAGGATTCGATAAATTTGATATTCTCAACTAAAATAACTTCATAAGCCATTGGGCATCCTCCTTGTAAATTCTGTCACAACCTAAATTTTACCATTAATGGCGCTGTTTGTCAACAAAATTTGCATTGACTTTTTATGACCCCTATGCTAATATAATTAATTGCGTCCCACGACAAATATGCATCAGGAGGAGTCTTTGTGTTTGATAAGGCAAGCGGAAAAATTGATCCGCGGGATGAAAAAAAGATACTGGAATTCTGGAAGAAAAATTCAATTTTTGAAAAGTCCGTTGTCATAAGGCAGAATGCGCCGGAATATATATTTTATGAGGGCCCGCCCACTGCAAACGGGGTTCCCCATGCGGGGCATTTAATGCCGAGAGTTATGAAAGACCTTTTCCCCCGGTATAAAACCATGAAAGGTTATCTGGTGAGAAGAAAAGGCGGATGGGATACGCACGGCTTGCCTGTTGAACTGGAAGTTGAAAAAGCTCTTGGTCTTAAAAACAAGCAGGATATTGAAAAATACGGCATGGTTAAATTCAACGAGGAATGCCGCAAAAGCGTCTTTAAGTATAAAAATGAATGGGAAGAAATGCTTGAGCGCTATGCTTTCTGGATTGATTTAAAAGATCCTTATGTTACATGCGAAGACTATTATATAGAATCCCTCTGGTGGATTCTCAAGCAGATATGGGATAAAGGGCTTCTCTATAAAGGGCATAAGATAGTTCCTTTCTGCCCGAGGTGCGAGACAACTCTTTCCTCCCACGAGCTTTCGCAGGGTTATAAGCTGGTAAAAGACCCGTCACTGTATGTTAAAATGAAGATTAAAGGCGGTGAAAACAGGTTCTTTCTTGTCTGGACAACCACTCCCTGGACTCTTCCTGCCAATGTTGCCCTGGCTGTTAATCGTGATTATGATTATGCGGAGGTTCTGGTTGAAGGTAAAGAAAGACTGATTCTTGCCGGATCCCTGGTTGATGAAATTTTCGGCAAGGCAAAAGTCGAATATCAGGTTTTAAAAACATTTAAGGGCGAAGAAATTCTCGGCATTGAATATGAGCCTCTTTTTGATGTTTATAAGGGAGAGAAAAAAGCCTGGTATGTGATAGATGCTGATTTTGTAACTTTAACGGAAGGCACGGGAATAGTCCATATTGCCCCTGCCTTTGGAGAAGATGACTATAATATGGGGAAGAAATACGGACTTCCAGTGGTTCAACCCGTTGACCTTAACGGCAAATTTACCGTAGAGGCTCCAAAATACCTCGGTATGTTTATAAAAGATGCCGACAAGCTGATAATTAAGGACCTCAAATCAGCCGGCAGTCTTTTCCTGGTTGAACTTTATGAGCATGATTATCCGTTCTGCTGGAGATGTGAAACCCCCCTTCTTTATTATGCAAGAGATTCATGGTTTATTGCCACTACAAAGGTAAAAGATAAAATTCTTGAAAACAATAAAAAAATCAACTGGTATCCGGAATATATCGGTGAAGGGCGGTTTGGAGATTTCCTTAATAACCTTACCGACTGGGCAATCAGCCGGGACAGGTACTGGGGAACGCCGCTTAACATCTGGGAATGCAGCGGCTGCCGGAAATTAGTGAGCATCGGAAGCCGTGAAGAACTTGCAGGCTTCGCGAAAGATAAAGAAGCAGCCCGTAAGGTTGAGCTTCACAAGCCTTATATTGACGAGCTGGAGCTTATCTGCAAGGAATGCGGCTCTTTGATGAAGAGGAATCCCGAAGTTATTGACTGCTGGTTTGATTCCGGGTGCATGCACACAGCCCAGTGGCACTATCCCTTTGATAATCAGGAAATTTTCAGGAGAAGTTTCCCGGCTGATTTTATCTCTGAAGCCCAGGATCAGACAAGAGGCTGGTTTTATACCCTTCTTGCCACCAGCACTATTCTTTACGGGGAATCCTGCTATAAAAACTGCCTGGTTACAGGCCTTGGTCTTGATAAAGACGGCATAAAGATGTCCAAGAGCAAGGGAAACATGGTTGATACCGACTATATGGTGGAAAAATTCGGCGCAGACGCAGTAAGATGGTATCTTTATTCTGCTACAAACCCGTGGAATTCAAGAAGGATAGGATATGATGCCATACAGGAAGTGGTTAACAAGTTTCTGGGTACGGTAAAAAATCTTTACAGTTTCTTTGTCACATATGCAAGCATTGACGGCTTTGAACCCTTAAAATATAAAGGATGGACGAAGTTTGACAATATTCTTGATAAATGGATTCTTTCAAGATTTAACAGCACCTTAAAAGGCGTTACTCAATATCTTGATAAGTATGATATAACCCCGGCAACCAGGCTTATTGCTGAATTCGTGGATGACCTGAGCAACTGGTATTTAAGGAATTCACGAAAAAGAGCATGGGGTTCTGAATTTACCGATGATAAGATTTCAACTTATATGATTCAGTATAATCTTCTGGTTGATACGGCTAAGATGATTGCCCCTTTCACTCCCTTTATCGCGGAAGAAATGTACCAGAATCTGGTAAGAAATATCAGTCCGGAAGAGCCGGAAAGCGTTCATCTTTGCAATTTTCCCGTTGCAGGCGAAAGCCTGATTGATTTGTCTCTTGAGGAAGAGATGAAAGAAGTAAGAAAGATAGTATCCGTCGGACTTGCCGCCAGGAACAAGGCAAAGATAAAGGTAAGGCAGCCATTGAAAGAGATGTATGTTTGCAGCGAAAAAGCACTCTTGTCATTAAAAAGAGAGGAATTCCGCCAGCTTATTAAAGGGGAAATCAATCTGAAAGATTTAAAAGCATCTGATGACCCCTCTGAATTTGTTGATTATTCCGTGAAAATTAAATTTGAAACCTTGGGTCCTAAATATAAACAGTTGATAAACCGGATAAAAGCGCATGCGGAGAAGGCTTTGCCTGTTTCAATAGTTACGGAATTAAAGAAAAAAGGGAAATATCAGTTTGCTTTAGACGGCGAAGAAATTGAGATTCTTCCCGAAGATCTTAATATCGAGCTTGTGGATAAAGAAGGCTATGCTTCATTCCAGGAAGGCGATATTGCTGCGGTTATCTCCAAAGAAATTGACACGGATCTCAGGAACGAAGGCTATGCAAGGGAGCTTGTCAATAAAATCCAGTTTATGAGAAAGACGGCAGATTATGACCTTACGGACAGGATATATGTAAAGATAGAATCAGGCAAAGAATTAGAAGACGCAGTGAATGCTTACAGGGAATATATTATGAGCGAGTGCCTGGTCCTTCAGATAGATTCAAAAGAATTAAAACTTGACTGGGACATTGAGAAGGAATGGAGCATAAACGACCAGAAAGCTTTAATAGCCATTTACCGCAAGAGGTAGGAGATTATGGATATACTCACATTTTTTGTGATAATTGTGATAATTTTTTCCTTTGTCGGAAAAGCTATTTCCGGCAAGGTCACTGTCCAATCTATTAGTTCTACCGAATCAATCCAGGAAATGGTTAGTGAGTTAAGGAGCGCAAATCTGTCATCCATCCAGCCAGGCGCAAAACCTTACATCACGGAAAATATTTACAGGCGTCACCGGCCGTTTCCGGTAAACTGGGACCTGATAAAACTTAATTTGAATCCCGGGCAGATAAAGGAATGTTTTAATGTTGAAGCCTTAAATTCAGGCAATGTTAAAATTGAGGATTTACCAAATTATGTTAATATTGAAAGACTTAAAGAAATTTTTTCCGAACCCCAGTTAAGGGATATGATAGACCTTGATTTTTTTGAGGCAAAAGAGAAGAAGAAAGCGGCAGACTTTAAAACTTCCAGAGCACCGGATTTTCAGGCGGCTGACAAAATAGCGGACGGAAGAACAGCAAAAAAAGAAGTTCATGATGCAGCAGGAGTTAAACTTTCGGAAAATTCCGTAATAAATGGTATAATATGGAAGGAAATTCTGGATGTTCCCCTTTCAAGAAGGGTTTACGGACGAAGATAAAAGAAAAGAGAGGTGATATCATGTACGAATACAGTGACGTTTATCTTGAAAAGAATTTTGATAATTTTGTCTTTTTCGATCCGGACTGTATTGACAGAAGAGCACGAGGCATAAATATCAAGCAGAGAAGATGCCGGATATGCCCGGGTCTTGAGAAGTGCAAGACCAATCCTCTTTACTGGGCTGAGGGAGAAAAAGAGCGCCAGAAAGTTGACCAAAAACTTAAAAAATCAAGAGCTTAACTTTCAAATTTAATCTTAACTTTAAGAATTTCCTCCGGCTTTTGAATGCGGCTTGCGTTTTTAATTTCAAGAGCAAGAGGATTTTCATTTATGTCAAGTTCTATTGAAATTCCGCTGCCAACGTTTATCACATCCTGCGGACCCTCATCTTTAAGCTGTATCCGCAGGATGTCTTCTTTTTCATTATATGAAATAAGCATTTTTCATCCTTTTATTACTCCAAGCGGCTTCATGCGGGCAATCTTTCTGGAAAGTCCCGCGCCGTGGCAGACCTCTACCACATCTCTTACATCCTTGTATGCCTCTGGTGCTTCTTCAGCAAGGGATTCCCATGATGTTCCTCTCACATATATGCCTTTATCTTCAAGGTCTTTCTGAAGGTCTTTCCCTTTTACCGATCTTTTTGCCTGCCCCCGGCTCATAAGTCTTCCCGCGCCGTGGCAGGTGCTTGCAAAGCTTTCTTCCCATGCCTGCTGTGTTCCCGCGAGGAGGAAGGAATATCTGCCCATATCGCCGGGCACAAGAACCGGCTGGCCAATTTTCCTGTACCTTTCGGGAATTTCCGGATTGCCCGGCGGAAAAGCCCGTGTTGCTCCTTTTCGGTGGATGCAGAGTTTCATTTTTTTACCGTCAATAACATATTCTTCCATTTTGGCGATGTTGTGGGCGACATCATAAATTTGATGGATGCCAAGTTTTTCCGCCGGTTTTCCAAAGACCTTTTCAAAGGAGCCTCTTGCCCAGTTGGCAATAGCCTGTCTGTTTGCCCAGGCAAAGTTCGCCCCGCAGGACATAGCGGCAAGATAATCCTGCCCCTCAGGCGAGTTAACCGGCGCACAGGCAAGCTGACGGTCGGGAACTTCGATTCCGTATTTTTGCAAAGCCCTTCCCATCACCATCAGATAATCTGTGCAAATCTGGTGGCCCAGCCCCCTTGATCCGGTGTGGATTAGAATGGTCACCTGTCCTTTAAAGATTCCAAGAATTTCAGCCGCGCTCTCATCATAAATCTCCATTACCTGCTGGACTTCCAGGAAGTGGTTGCCTGCGCCTAAAGTTCCAAGCTGGGCACTGCCTCTTTTGTAAGCCTCCCGGCTTACCCTGTCAGTATCAGCCCCGGCTAACTCTCCTCCTGCTTCAGTAACCTCCAGGTCTTCGTCCCAGCCGTATCCGTGTTTTACCGCCCAGCGGGCACCCAGAAGAAGTACTTTTTTGAATTCTTTTTCATCCCTTACAGCGATTCTTCCCTTGCAGCCCACGCCGCAGGGTATATCGGCAAAGAGCTGGTCAACAAGCTGGCGGATTCTTGGCATGACATCTTCCCTGGTAAGATTTGTTCTTAAAAGACGTACACCGCAGTTTATATCGAAGCCGATTCCTCCGGGGGAAACCACGCCGGTATTTGCATCGGTAGCGGCAACTCCGCCAACCGGAAAGCCGTAGCCCCAGTGAATATCCGGCATGGCAAAAGAATATTTGACTATGCCGGGAAGAAAGGCTACATTGGCAACCTGTTCCACAGCCTGATCCTGGCCGATGCTTTCCATTAGCCGGTCATTTGCATATATTAAGCCGTCAACCCTCATGCCGGGCTTGTGTTCCTTTGGGAGTTTCCAGCGGAATTCGTCAATTCTTTCAAGTTTTTCAATCCATTTCGACTGCTTCGCTTCAACAGCCATAGAAATCATCCCCCCAGTTAAAGTTAGACGCACAGAGAACTAATGAGATTGTAGTGGGAGAGCTTGCTCTCCATAATAAAAGCAAAGCAAGCTTTGCCACTACAAGAAGTTTGCAAGGACAATTAATATTTGAAAAGAATGTGTTCATATATCAAAAATAACGCTTGCAGTCCACACCTTGTTCTTTTTTACTTCGAGATTATGAAAAGTTACTGCTTTTATATCTCGTAAGAGTCTGTGTTTTTCCCTGTTTAAGGTTTCACCCCATGCTTTTCCTGTGATTTTTTTGCCAGGTTCAAGCCGGGCAATTTCAAACCGGCAGAACAGAATATTTTTTGTTTCAAAGAGATACAGGAGCCTGCTCAGATACATAAATACCAGCTCCTGAACATTCTCTGCCGAGGCTTCAAAATTACATGAAACTTCGGGCTTTACATTCTCAAGTCCGGCAGTAATAGAAAACATTCCCTCAGCAAGATTGCTGAAAAGCTCTTCTTCATTTTTACCGTAAGCTTTTATGCCTATCTCTGCCGTGTGCTCAATCATCTCATATTTTTTCATAAGCTTCACTTCTGCCTTAATATTATACCCTAAA
>JAMDEM010000204.1 GCA_023486985.1 Bacillota bacterium | reverse complement strand
GTTTTTTCCGCAGAAGGAGCATTTAAGAGCGCCTCTGTCATCACCAAATCTAAACATAGTTTATATGCCTCCAGACGTCGAAAGACTATCTTGTTTCTTTGGAGATAATCTTGTCAATCAAGCCGTATTCCTTTGCTTCTTCAGCTGACATATAGTAATCGCGTTCAGTATCCTGCTGAATTTTTTCCATAGGCTGGCCGGTGTGCCTTGCCAGAATTTCGTTTAAAACTTTTCTGGTGTGAACAATTTCCCGTGCGTGAATATCAACATCCGTTGCCTGTCCGCCCACTGATTTTATCCACGGCTGATGAATGAGAATTCTTGAATAAGGCAGGGCAAATCTTTTGTTTTTTGCTCCTCCCGCCAGAAGAAGAGCTGCCGCGCTGGCTGCCATTCCCATGCAGATTGTTGATATCTCAGGTTTTACCAGCTGCATGCTGTCATAAATTGCAAGTCCTGCCGTCGTTGAGCCGCCGGGACTGTTTATGTAAACGTCAATGTCTTTGTCCGGATCTTCCTGTTCCAGATATAAAAGCTGTGCGATTACCAGATTGGCAATAGCGTCGTCTATCACATCACCCACAAAAATTATGCGGTTTTTAAGAAGCCTTGAATATATGTCATACGCTCTTTCACCGCGCGCAGTCTGTTCAATAACCATTGGAACAAGGTGCTGAGTTTTGATTATCTTATCACTCATTAACTTTCATCAACTCCTGGTATTATTTTGCTTCGGGGTAGTTTATTTTAGCAAATTTCTTTCCAAAATTCATTTTGTTGCAGCCGGCGCCGAAGCTGCCGGAGCAACATAAGCAACCTTTGCGTTGTTTATAAGGAAATCCATCACCTTGTGTTTGAGAAGATGATAGCCAAGGTTGTAAAGAGTTCCTTCCTTCTCCATAGTGCTTCTTACTTTAGCAGGATCCTGTTTTGAGCCACTGGAAAATTCTTCTATTTCTTTATTAATTTCATGGTCGGAGACGAGTATCATTTCATTCTTTGACACAGCGTCAATTATCAGCTCGACTTTTGCCAGCCTTTCAGCGGTGGGTTTCAGTTCCTCGAGGAACTGGGCTTCGGTTTGATTTTTTGCCTTCAGGTAATCGGCAATACTCATGCCCCTTTGATGGAGCTGTTTTAAAATATCGTTAACAAGATAATTGATTTCATAATTTACAAAAGATTGAGGAATGGCGGTTGTTACCTGGGGCAGGAGTTTTTCCAGAATTTTTGCTTCAAGCTGTCCCCTGGTAAGCTCCTTTATCCTGTTTTCAAGCTGTTTTCTTAAATCAGCCCTGAGTTCTTCAAGAGTTTTAAACTTGCTGACTTCTTTGGCAAAATCATCGTTAGGTTCGGGCAGAACTTTTATCTTTATTTCCTTTACCTGAAATTTAAAATGAACTTTCTTTCCTGCCATCTCTCCGGGATAATCAGCGGGAAAATCAACATCAAATTCTTTTACTTCTTCTCTCTTCATATTTTTGACATTTTCCAGGAAACCCGGCAGAAATTTTTCCGTATCAAGCTCCATAAGGAAATTTTTGGCTGTGCCGTTTTTTATGGGCTTGCCTTCTGAGGAGCTTTCAAAGTCAACTATGGCAAGATCCCCGATTTGCAAGCCCCTGTTCTCAGTTACGTTAACAAGTCTTGCCGAAGCCTTCCTGAATGACTCAAGCATGTCATCCACATCTTTATCGGTAATCTCGGCTTTTTCCTGTTCAATCTCAATTCCCTTGTAATCCTTAATCTCTATCTGGGGCTTTACGTCAAAAGATATGCGGTAAACAAGAGGCTTGCCGTCGTCAAGCTTGTATTCTTCAAGATTGGGGTCGCTCATAGGGAAGATTTTTTCCTGTTTGAGAGATTCGTCATAAGTTATCGGAATGAGTTCCTTGAGGGCGTCCTGCATCAGGAGGTCTTTATCAATATATCTTTCAACGACTCCCCGGGGAGCTTTGCCTTTTCTGAATCCCGGTATCTGAACGCTTTTTGCTGTTTTGGCTAAAGTTTTTTCATAAAACTCGTCAACACGTTCCCTCTCGACTTCCACTTCTATGGCTTTTCTCGTCTCAGAGATATTGCTTACCGATACCTTCATATCAATCTCCTAATCTGTATCGGGTCGGGATAAACCCGGCCCTTTGTTGTAGTTGTAAGGGCAAAGCTTGCTTTGCTTTTTTGCGGACCAAGGTCTGCCACTACAAACCGGTCGGGATAAACCCGGCCCATGCATATATAAAAATTGGTTTTAATGCATATGGAGCGGAAGACGGGATTTGAACCCGCGACCCTCACCTTGGCAAGGTGACGCTCTACCGCTGAGCTACTTCCGCACACTTCTTCCTGACACCGCCTGCTCTTTGGCTTTTTATGGTGGGCGAGAAGGGATTTGAACCCCCACGGTTTCCCACTAGATCCTAAGTCTAGCGCGTCTACCAGATTCCGCCACTCGCCCATGTCATGGGCTTTCTTCAGGCACGCGTAAGAAATATAATTTAGTTTTTTATGGTGGGCCAAGAGGGACTCGAACCCACGACCCGCTGATTAAGAGTCAGCTGCTCTACCGGCTGAGCTATTGGCCCACTGATATGTTAATATTCTAGTTCTTTACTACTAGAATTCTTCCTTCTGGTAGGCCGTACAGGTATCGAACCTGTGACACCCTGATTAAAAGTCAGGTGCTCTACCACTGAGCTAACGGCCCACTTTGTCTGGCGCGCCCGAAGGGAGTCGAACCCCCAACCAGCGGATCCGAAGTCCGCTGCTCTATCCATTGAGCTACGGGCGCAATATATGGGGTGA
>JAMDEM010000002.1:12994-14911 GCA_023486985.1 Bacillota bacterium | reverse complement strand
TTCTGTCACTTCTTTTCCAACCTTTAAGACGCATTCTTCAAGAAATTTTTTATAATCTCCTGAAATTTCAGCGATTGCCGCTTCTATAAGCATGGAAATATCTTTTTTTTCTACTCCCTCAAGGTTATGCTTATGATTTAACTGGAAAACATATTTTTCCGCGAGATTGTCAATATTGCCGGGTTCCAGTCCGATAAAATCATTAAAGCGCTTAAAACTTCTGCCAATCTCTTCTGAATCAACCTTGAAAAAAGCTTCAAGTATTTTTGATATCTTATTTATTAATTCATCATTAACAAGAGCCGATTTTATGCAGTCTCCGAGACGGGGCGTATCTTTTGAAACCAGCACCTCTATTCCCATCTCTATAAAATTATGGGCTTTCCACAAGCCCATTGACCGGTCAATTTTACAGCAAGCCATTACTCTTTCGACCAGCGGCGCTGATTTTATAAAAGAGTATCCTTTGCCGGAATTTTCATAATTTTCATCACCGTAATAGTCAAGCCCTTTCGGATCAACGCCATGGCTTAAGTACCCCTGCAGGAAGGACTTTAATTCTCTTCTTTGCCGGGGAGAGAGAAACTTTATGAATTCTCTTCCCCGCCGGTGGGTATCATTCCATGTAAGAGAATTAGATATGACAGTATCAGGAAAGACGCTCCCCAGTGTTAGCTCATCGGAAAGGTTATAAAGATGTTCCAGAAGGTACAAATGGGTTGCAGGAAACATTTATGAAAAAGTCACTGTCCCATCCAGTAGTCTTTAAGCCATTTGCTGCGGGTAGGGTGCCTTAATTTTCTCAAAGCCTTTGATTCAATCTGCCTGATTCGCTCCCTGGTAACGCCGAATTCCTGGCCGACTTCCTCAAGGGTCCTGGGCTTCCCGTCTTCCAGCCCGAACCTTAACTGTAAAACTTTCTTTTCCCTTGGCGTAAGATTCTGAAGGACATCATCCATTTTGTCTTTCAGCAGTAATGATGAAACAGCTTCAGCCGGAGCAACTGCTTCCTGGTCTTCAATGAAGTCACCCAGATGGGAATCTGTCGGCCAGGAATTCGGCGTTACCAGGGAAATGGGTTCCTGGGCGATTTTTAATATTTCTCTTACTCTTTCAAGAGCAAATTTCTGCCGCTTTTGAAATTCTTCCTTAACTATCTCGTCATCCAGATGAAGTTCTCTTCCAAGAAGCTCCGAAATCTGCTTTTTTATATCTTCCGGGTCAACCGGATACATCTCCTGGGTTATTTCTTCAATTGAGGGGTCCCTGCCAAGCTCCTGCAGGAGATGCCTTGAAACTTTTATAAGCCTGTTGATTGTTTCCACCATGTGGACAGGGATTCTTATGGTTCTTGCCTGGTCGGCAAGGGCTCTTGTGATTGCCTGTCTTATCCACCATGTGGCATAAGTGCTGAACTTATATCCTTTCCGGTAATTGAATTTCTCAACCGCCCTGATTAAGCCAAGATTGCCTTCCTGAATCAGGTCAAGAAAGAGCATTCCGCGGCTTACATATTTCTTTGCAATGCTTACTACCAGCCTTAAATTTGCCTCAATAAGGTTTCTTTTTGCTTCTTCATTGCCCGCTTCGATTCTTTTGGCAATTTCAGTTTCTTCTTCCGGTGTAAGAAGGGGTACATTCCCGATTTCCTTCAGGTACATCCGTACCGGATCGTCAAGGGCAACGCCTTCAGTCCACTCGACTTCCGGCTCCTGGGTTTCTTCGGCGGCTTCTTCTATTTCCTTCTCGGCCGGTTCTGCATCTTTTACATCGTCAACTATCTCGATGCCCTCGCTTATGAATCTCTCAAAAAGGGCATCTATCTGTTCGGGGTCGAGTGCCTGTTTTTGATGAAGGGTCTCGCTTATTTCATCATAGGTGAGAACGCCTTTTTTCTTTCCTTCTTCTACAAGTTTT
>JAMDEM010000002.1:0-12953 GCA_023486985.1 Bacillota bacterium | reverse complement strand
GTGGCTTCACTTGGCACATCCCGATGAAAGCATAGCCTGAATTTCCTTCTCAAGATCCTTCATTTTGCTTTTGAGTTCCTGGTCCTTAACGGATTTTATCAGGCTGCTTACCGCTTCCTGTGAAAAAGGCGGTTCCTGAGAAAGGAGCCAGCCGGTAATTTTTGAAAGCAGTTTTTCGTCATTTATATATTTCGCAAAATCCGCTGAATCAAACCTGTGATCATCTGCCCATATCTGATAAAGTGTTTTTACTGTTTCAATAAGCTCCCTTTCATTGAAATTTTCCGGCTCCAGAACTTTTCGCACTTCGGGAATAACCTCAGGGTAATGAAGCATTATCTTTATCAGATGAAGTTCCGCGCCTGACGTCCCGAAAATTTTCCCCAGATGTACAGTTTCAGCTTTTTCTTCTTTAGAAGAAATTTTGAGATGCCTGAGGATTTCCTCCCTGACATCCAGCTTCTGGGAAATTCTTTTTATGTATTCATCCCTTCTGACAGGATCTTTTATCTTCGTTAAAGCCGGAATTATTTCTCTAACAAAGCCGGCTTTTCCTTCCGGACTTTTAAGGTCGAAATTTTGCGAAAGAATCCTTGCTTTAAATTCAATAAAGCTTATCGCTTTTTCCTTTTTTTTCCTGAACTCCAAAACGCCTTCTTTTTTGATGAAGGAGTCGGGGTCTGTTCCTTTCGGCATGAGCAGGATTTTTACCGGAATGCCTGTCTCTTCAATTATCTCCACGCCCCGGCTTGTAGCATGAGTCCCTGCCGTATCAGAATCATAAGCCATGATTACATTGTCGCAGTACCTTGAAAGAAGTTCTGCCTGTGCCTTTGTAAGGGATGTGCCAAGTGAAGCCACGGAATTTTTTATGCCGTTCTGGTGAAGGGCAATAAGGTCAATATAGCCTTCAACGATTATTGCATCCCTTGTTTTTCCCATTTCGCCCCGTGCAAGATTAAGGCCGTAGAGATTTTTTCCCTTGCTGAAAACAGCCGTTTCAGGAGAATTAAGATATTTTGGCTGGGAATCCGTCATCACTCTTCCGCCGAATGCCATCATTCTTCCCTGGGTGTCATGGATGGGAAAAATAATCCTGCCCCTGAAATAATCATGATAATTTTCACCGGCGCGCCGGGTGACAGTTCCGGTTTTCAAGGCAGTCTCAAGTGAGATGTTATTTTTCTTCAGGAAATCAACAAGCTCGTCATCAGGCGGAGAAAACCCGAGCTTAAAAGTTTTTATTGAATCGCCGCTTATGCCGCGTTTTGAAAGATATTCCCGGGCTGTTTTTGCCTTGTTTGAATTAAGAAGGCTCTGGTGATAAAATTTGGCAATGGAATCAAGGATGCTGAAAAGCGTTTCCTTTTCCGAGATTTCTTTTCTGTTCTTATATGAAAGCTCAATGCTTACGCCGGCTCTTTCAGCCAGAATTTTTGCCGCCTCAGGGAATGTTATGTTTTCTGCCTTCATAACAAAGGAAAAAGCGTTTCCCCCAAGACCGCAGCCAAAGCAGTGCCAGAGGTTCTTTTCCGGGCTTACCATCAGGGACGGAGTCTTCTCGGGATGAAAGGGGCAAACGCCTTTGAAGTTTTTCCCGGAAGGCTTAAGCGAAACATATCTTCCGATTGTTTCCACTATATCCAGTCTTCTTAAAATTTCATCTATCTGCAGGGGGGAGAGGTGGAAGGTCATTATAAAGCCCATGCCCGGGGAATAAAAATTTGCTTAAATAAAGTCAGGGCAAAGCGGTCGGTCATGCCGGCTATATAGTCGCACACCGCCCTGGCTCTGTATTCTTCTTTTTTAAGATCCAGGCTGCTGCTGCCTGGAAGTTCAGGAAGTTTATGGGGATTATCCATAAAATAAATGAAAAGTTTTTTTAACATTTCCTGTGCTTTTTCTTCTTCTTCTTTTGCAGCCGAGCCGACATAAACATTTTCAAACATAAACTCCTTAAGAGTTTCCGTGGCAGAAACAATTTTTTCGCTCATCGAAATATGAGGCTTCTCCCAGCTGTTTTTTATCACATCAAGAACCATTGTGTTTATTCTCTGTGAAGTGGTTTGTCCCAGAATTTTTATGCATGCTTTTGGCAGAACGTCCTGGGAAATTATTCCTGCTCTTATGGCATCGTCTATATCATGGTTTATGTAGGCAAGGCGGTCTGATATCCTCACCACTTCGGCTTCCGGAGTGGCGGGAATGTCATCCCTGCTTTCCGGGGTTTTATTTTGCGATTGGAGTACCCCGCAGTTTTGCTGCGGGGTCTCATGCCGCAAAACAAACTTGCCCGAAGGGCTACCCTGCAGTTCGCTGCAGGGTAGTTTATATGAGGACATAATGCTTGCCCTCCCCTTGGCGTGCTTAAGGATTGCATCACGCACTTCGAAGGTGAGGTTTAAGCCGTTTCTGCCTTCAAGGACATCCACCACCCGCAGGCTTTGTTCATTGTGCATGAAATGACCGCCGGTGAGTTCCTTTAAAATTTTGTTCAGCACAACTTCCCCCGCATGTCCGAAGGGGGGATGCCCGAGGTCATGGCCCAGCGTTGCCGCTTCGGTTAAGTCTTCATTCAGCTTTAAGGCTCTTGCAATTGTGCGGGCAATCTGCGAGACTTCCAGGGTGTGGGTAAGTCTTGTTCTATAGTGGTCGCCTTCAGGAGAAATAAAGACCTGTGTTTTGTGCTTTAGTCTCCTGAAGGCTTTTGAATAAAGTATTCTGTCTCTGTCCCTCTGGAACTCGGTCCTGATTTCGCATTTTTCTTCGAGACGTTGCCTTCCTTTACTTTTTGCGCTCAGGGTGGCAAAATTGGAAAGCATGGAATTTTCAAGTTCCTCACGCATTTCCCGTAAATTAAGTTTTTTATTTGCAGGCTTGAATTTATCTGTTTTCGTATGAACCAGCCTTCTTGTCTTCTTTTAGCTTTGCCTGTGCGGCTGACAGTCTTGCAATAGGCACCCTGTAAGGCGAACAGCTTACATAATTCAAGCCAAGGAAGTGGCAGAACTCAACCGATGAAGGTTCTCCGCCGTGTTCGCCGCAGATGCCTATTTCAATATCAGGATTTGTTTTTCTTCCCTGTTCAACAGCCAGCTTCATCAGCGAGCCGACGCCTTCCCGGTCAAGAATAAGGAATGGATCATGTTCAAGGATGCCTTTATCAACATAAACAGGGATGAAAGATTTTGCCGCGTCGTCCCGGCTGTAGCCATAGGTGGTCTGGGTAAGATCATTGGTGCCGAAGGAGAAGAACTGTGCATATTTGGCAAGTTCTCCCGCTGCGACGCAGGCTCTGGGAAGTTCTACCATTGTCCCGATTTTGTAATCAATCTTGATGCCCTTGTCGTTCATAACTTTTTCTGCAATGTATTTAGCCGCATCGCGGGTGAATTTCATTTCGTTCACATGACCCACGCCGGGAATCATGACCTCAAGTTTTACATCAACGCCTTCTTTCTTGAGCTCGCATGCCGCTTCAAATATCGCCTGCACCTGCATCTCGTAAATCTCCGGATACACTATGCCGAGACGGCAGACTCTCAAGCCAAGCATCGGGTTAAATTCTCTCATTGCTTTTAGCCGCTCAAGAAGAGCTTCTTTTTTCGTAAGCTGTTCCGGGTCGGTTTTGGTAAGCCTGAGAGTTGTCACTTCCACTAATGTATCTTCAAAGCTTGGAAGGAATTCATGAAGAGGAGGGTCAAGGAGCCGTATAATCGTCCAGAGCCCTTCCATCGCCTTCAATATTCCCCTGAAATCTTCCCTTTGAATCGGGAGAAGTTTATCAAGAGCTGCCCTGTAATCCTTCCATGGAGCATCAAGAGCCTTTCCAAACTTTTCCAGGTCTTTTTTAATTCTTACTTTTTCTTTCTCGTCAGCCTTGACCCAGAGTTTGTTAAGCCTGTCAACCTGTGCTTTAAGCCTCACTGCTTCGGGAGCAGCCATAATCATATCCTGGACTATGGGGAGCCGGTCGGACTCCATAAACATATGCTCGGTTCTGCAAAGGCCTATTCCCTGTGCTCCGAAGTTCCTGGCTTTCTGGGCATCCCTCGGATTGTCGGCGTTGGCATAAACCCCGAGCCTCTTTATCTCGTCCGCCCATGAAAGAAGCTCCTTGCATTCGGCAGACAGGTCGTTTGGCGACTCGGTTGGGAGAGCGCCGAGAAATACTTCTCCGGTTGTGCCGTCAATTGAAAGAGTTTCTCCCTGGTAATAATGTTTTCCGCCGGATATAAAGAGCCTTTTATCAGGGTCAATTGTCATTGCCTCGCATCCCACCACGCACGGAATTCCCCAGCCCCTTGCTACCAGCGCTGCATGAGAAGTCGGACCGCCGGTGCTTGTAAGTATGCCTTTGGAAACCAGCATGCCCTGTGCGTCATCGGGGGAGGTTTCAGGCCTTACCAGGATTACATTGTTCCCCTGGGAAGCCTGTTCTATAGCATCTCTTGCTTCAAAAACCACAATTCCTGCCGCCGCTCCCGGGGAAGCCGGTGTACCTTTAGCAAGAAGGTTGCCTTTTTGAACAAACTCTTCCTTGTCTTTCTGGAGGAAATATGGGTGAAGGAGCTGGTCAATCTGGTCCGGAGTTACTCTTGAGACAGCATCTTCTTTTGTAATTAAACCTTCTTTTACAAGGTCAACCGCAACTTTCACCGCAGCTATGGCTGTTCTTTTTGCTGAGCGGGTCTGGAGCATATACAGCTTTCCGCGCTCTATGGTAAATTCAAGGTCCTGCAGATCTTTAAAATGGGTTTCAAGCTTTTTTGCAATGTCCTCAAGCTGTTTGTAAATTTCAGGATGAAGCTCTTTCATTCTGCTGATAGGGGTGGGAGTTCTTATGCCTGCCACCACATCTTCACCCTGGGCATTCATAAGAAAATCCCCGTAAATTTCTTTTTTGCCGCTGGAGGCATCCCTGGTGAATGCCACGCCGGTGCCGCAGTCATCACCCATATTCCCGAAGACCATTACCTGGACATTAACCGCTGTGCCAAGGTCATGGGAGATGTTTTCCTTGTTTCTATAAACAACCGCCCTGGGATTGTCCCATGACTTGAATACCGCTTCTATTGCAAGATAAAGCTGTTCATAAGGGTCCTCAGGGAAGGGGCTGCCGGTGGAATCAAGAACGAATTTTTTGAACTCACCGATAAGCTCTTTTAAAGTTCCTGCAGGAACATCCTGGTCTTCTTTAATCTTCAGGTTGCGCTTTTTTTCTTCAAGCATGATTTCAAATTTTTTCTTTTCCAGCCCGAGCACCACATCGCTGAACATCTGGATAAACCGTCTGTTAGCATCATATGCAAATCTTTCATTTCCTGTCTGTTTAATCAGCCCCTGGAGAGTTTCTTCATTTAAGCCAAGATTAAGGATTGTATCCATCATTCCCGGCATGGAGAATTTTGCGCCCGAGCGGACAGAAACAAGAAGAGCATTATCCGGGTCGCCGAATTTCTTTCCCATCTTTTCTTCTAAAGCCGTCATCAATTTCCTGATTTCTTCTTTTAAGCCTGCAGGGAACTTTTTGCCAAGCTTCCTGTATTCATTGCACATCTCCGTGGTGATTGTAAACCCGGGAGGCACAGGAAAGCCAAGTTTTGTCATTTCAGCAAGGCCCGCACCCTTGCCGCCGAGAAGGTCTTTCATAGTGCCGTTTCCTTCTTCAAAAAGGTAAGCCATTTTTGTCATAACCGATTCTGCCATATTGCATCTCCTTTTTATGATTAAGCTCTGATGAGGCAAAAAAAATACTCTCGAAAGAAAGTATAACACTTATTCCTCATTGGTCTATTCAATTTTCACATGTAAAATCCTTCATGTTTGATTTCTATACAGCAGTTTGATATAATTCAGCATTATGATTAATAATTATGGATTCGGGAAAGATGAGATTGCAGTATTTAAGAGCTTAAAAAATCCGGCCAAAATACAGGATTTCATAGACAGTCTGCCTTATAACACTGAATTAAACGGAGACACCTGTTATTCTCCCAGGAATGTTTTAATGCACAGGACGGCAAACTGCGTTGAAGCCGCTGTTTTTGCCGCGGCGGCTTTTCGCGTAACAGGCTATAAGCCTTTGATTTTTGATTTGACTGTAACCAGCAGGGATGATGACCATGTGATTGCGGTTTATAAAATAGACGGCTTCTGGGGAGCCATAGCAAAGTCAAAGTTTACGGGGTTGAAATTCAGGGAGCCGGTTTATAAAAATTTAAGGGAACTTGCCATGTCGTATTTTGAGGATTACTTTAATGAAGAAGGCGAGAAAACTTTAAGGGGATATTCTGCAAAGCCGGTTGACTTAAGCATTTTTGATAAGAAAAGCTGGATGACGACCGGGGAGCACCTCTGGTTTATTCCGGAATACCTGGGAAAAATTTCTCATTCAAAAATACTTACACCAAAACAGGTTAGAAATTTGAGAATGGTTACAGAACTTGAATTGAAAGCCGGTATGCTTGGATATCCTAAAAAGCTTTCTTTTTAATTCCCCTCTTTGCTAAAGAGGGGTAGGGGGAGTTAATTATTCACTCACCCCTCCGGGCAGATGGAGTAGTGCCCGTTCCCCGAACGGGCAAAGGTGAGGGGCTTTAAATTTATTGATTTGCTTCATTCCTCATGATATAATGAAATTGCCAGAAGCATGGGGGTGAATGGATTCGACGGATTGAGTTCTGGCACAGGTAGCAGGCCGAGTTGCCGCAAGCTCGTTAAAAAGGCGGAAGGCATACAAACGCCAATAACGAATTAGCACTGGCTGCCTAATAACAGCCACATCTTCCTCACCTTGCCGGCAGGGTGGGAGAGGGTGTCAATTTTACCGGATACTTCCTGCTCAAGCTCCGAATGCAGGAGGGAAAAAACAGGGGCTTGGATTCCCGGGGATTTTGTTCAGGAAAGCCCTGAGGTCCGAGAAAAAAAACCTGAAATAAGCCTGTAGAAGCCGGTGTGGGAGCCTTTTCGGACGCGGGTTCGATTCCCGCCACCTCCACCAAAACAGAATAACTGCTTTAACATAAAAGGATTTTTGAGGGTTCAAAGGTCCTTTTTTTTGTTTAGGAATATGGCGGCGGGGGTATAAGAATGAAGGACAAACATTGTCAAAAATATTATGCGTGAATCAAAAAAAGGGGGAAACAATATGAATCCACCAGAAGCAATGAAAGCAATACAAATTATGAAAGCGGCACAAATTAACAAGTACGGGGGCAGTGAAGTCGTCGAGATTAACGGGAATGCGCCTAAACCGGCTGTATCCAGCGGGCAGCTTCTCATTGAGGTGCATGCCGCCGGAGTTAACCCTGTGGATTGGAAGATACGCGAAGGATATATGCAGCAAATGATGTTGTTAAAGTTCCCTGCAACTCTGGGAGGAGATTTTTCAGGTGTTATAACGGAAGTTGGAGCAGGTGTACCCGGTTTTAAAAAAGGTGATGAGATTTACGGGTTTGCCAGTTCTTTGAGAGGCGGCTCGGGGGCTTTTGCTGAATTTGTCCTGGCAGGTGCAGAATTCATTGCGCATAAGCCCGGAAAAATCAGCCATGTCGAAGCAGCGGCATTGCCGCTTGCAGGTGTAAGCGCCTGGCAGGCGCTCGTGGATCATATAGCTCTTTCCAGTGGCAAAAAGATTCTCATTCATGGCGGTGCGGGCGGCATAGGGACAATGGCTATCCAGATTGCCAGGCACCTTGCAGCATATGTGGCAGCTACGGCTGGTGCTGAGGACAGGCAATATGTTAAAGAACTGGGCGCAGATGAGGTTATAGATTACAAAAAGGAGCCCTTTGAGGATTTGTTGCGCGATTATGATGCAGTTTTTGACACGGTGGGCGGAGAAACGTACATAAAATCTTTTAAAGTGCTCAAAAAAGGCGGCATAATCGTTTCCATGTTAGAACAGCCTCGTCCGGAACTCATGAAACAGTATGGGGTGAATGCCATAGGGCAGTTTACTCAGGTGACCGGTGAGCGCCTGTCCAAATTGGCTGAACTTATAGATAAGCGGGTTATCAAAGTTCATGTTGATAAGACATTTCCACTGGAGCATGCAGGAGAAGCACTTACATATCTGCAAAAAGGACACCCAAGGGGTAAGGTAGTTTTAAAGATTAAGTAATGGCTGTCTATTTCTCAGGCTTGTTAAAACCAGGCATGGAATTTTTCTGAGTTTGCAGTGTGCGTTTGCCTGAAGGGTATTTGCAACGAAGCTGCCGCAGAAATTGGCAGAAGATTTAATTATATGGGTATAATAAATTTAAAAGTTTGTTGTTTATTTTGGAATGAATCTGTCATTAAGGAAGGTATATAGCTAATTTAAATAGAATTATAGCATAAATTAAAAAAAAAGGGGTTAAACAATGGTTATGGAAGCTGAAGACCTTGCCCAGGAAATAACAATTGAAGATCTCCTGCATCAAATGATTGAAAAGGGTGCATCCGACCTTCATATGAAGGCGGGCAGTGCCCCGATGCTTAGAATTGACGGAGAGCTCACGCCGGCGGGCTATGAAGTTTTAAGCCCGGACCAGGTAAGAAAAATGGTGGAAAGCATCCTTACCGACCAGCAGAAGGCTGATTTTGTGGCAGAAAAAGAACTGGATCTTGCTTACAGCATTCCCGGGCTTTCCAGATTCAGAATCAATGTGTATCTTCAAAGGGGCAGCTGGGGTGCAGCTTTCAGAGTGGTTCCGGCAAGGCCCTTTACCATTGATGAATTAAAACTCCCTCCCATTTTAAAAGACCTTGCAATGAAGCCAAGGGGATTACTTCTTATCACCGGTCCTACCGGTTCAGGAAAATCCACTACCCTGGCGGCAATGATAAACCATATCAATGAAAACAGGAGATGCCATATAGTTACAGTTGAAGACCCCATTGAGTTTCTTCATAAGGATAAAAACAGCGTTATAAGCCAGAGGGAAGTGGGTGCCGATACGCACTCTTTTACCAATGCTCTTGTGCATGTTCTTCGTCAGGACCCTGATGTGGTATTGATAGGAGAAATGAGGGACCTTGAGACTACAGCTATTGCCATAACAGCCGCCGAAACAGGACACCTTGTCCTTGCTACCCTTCATACAAACAGCGCGTCAACTACGGTTGACAGGGTTATAGATATATTTCCGCCTCACCAGCAGCAGCAGATAAGAATGCAGTTGTCCGTCACCCTGGAAGGTGTAATGTGCCAGACTCTTCTGCCAAAGGCTACAGGACATGGAAGAGTTATGGCAATGGAGCTTATGCCGGTATCACCTGCAATAAGAAACATAATAAGAGAAGGAAAAACCCACCAGATACCAAATATGATTCAGTCAGGATCTCAGATTGGTATGCTGTCTCTTGATATGTCGCTCAGGAATTTGTTCCAGCAGGGGCTTGTTACCTATGAAGAATGCCTTGCAAAATCCGCCGCTCCTGATGAATTTAACAGGCTGATAGGAAGATAAAAAAATATTTAAATAACAGGAGGTAATGGAGAAGATGAATTTTCAGGAAATTTTTGGGATTATGGTTGATAAGAAAGCCTCTCATTTTCATCTGGTACCGGGAAGCCCGATAATGATGAGACAGAGCGGGACCCTTTCTCCGATGGATTCCAATATCCTGTCTCCGCAGGATACCAGGAATTTCCTGGAAAGCCTTATGAATGACGCCCAGAAAAAAGAGTTTGAAGGCAAGATGGAGCTTGATTTTACTTACAGTGTGCCGGGCCTTTCAAGATTTAGAATAAATATCTTCAAGCAAAGAGGCTCCGTTGCCGCAGTAGTTCTTATGAACCCTCCGAATCCTCCCACTATCGAAGAGCTGGGACTTCCTGAACTTTTGAAAAATATCGCCTTAAATGCCAAGCAGGGTCTTATTCTTCTTACCGGGCCGAAAGCAAGCGGGAAGTCTCATACAATGGCGGCTCTTGTTAATTATATCCTGGAAATGAGAACCTGCCAGATTATTACACTGGAAAACCCGATAGACTTTCTGCATAAAAACAAAAGAGGAGTTATCTGCCAGAGGGAAGTAGGCACTGATACAGTTTCTTACCCTGCGGCTTTCAAGTCACTGACGCATCAGGGGGCGGATATTCTGGTTATCGGTGAAGTGAATTCTTATGAAATAGCTTCAAATTTACTTAATCTTGCCGCATCAGGCCAGCTGGTGATTGCCACTTCCACTTCGCCTTCTGTGCTGGTTATGCTTGAGCAGCTCATAGATCTTTTCCCGCCTCATCTTCACCAGCAGGCAAGAACTTTGCTTTCGGTTGGGCTTGAGGCTATAATTGCCCAGACCCTTCTTACCAGAGTGCATGGAGGCGGGCTCGTTCCTGCTTTTGAAATACTTCTCGGCACTTCCGCAGTAAAGGCTCTGATAAGAGAAGGCAAGCTAATCCAGGTTCAGAATACCATGGCAACCAGCGGAAGAGAAGTTGGAATGCAGTCTCAGGAACAGGCTTTAAGATTCCTTGTTAAGAAGAATGTTGTTACAATGGAAGAAGCCAGTTCCAAGGCTGTAAGGCCTGAAGAATTCAAAAAACTCATGTCTCTGCCTTACTAATAAGATGGGAGAGTAAGGAGCTTATGAAATGGATTATTACTTTAATAGGTATAATATTTGCCCTGATGGGTCTTTACCTTACATTTTACCCGGCTGATGTAGTATCCCTTATAAGAGACATGCAATTATACAACCCCTCTATTTACCGTCCATTGGGGGCAATCCCGATTATTATTTCCTTGTTTATCCTTGGAGGAGTAAGAAGCGGTTCCATGAGATGGCTTGTTTCTGTTGTGGGTATTCTTGCTCTTGCCAAAGGGCTTTTTTTATTGCTTGCACCGGAAGCCATGGTGACTCCTGTGATTGAATGGTCAATTGAGCAGGAAGGTTTTTCCCTTTATCTGGCAGGCGGTGTGATAACAGTGATGATGGGAATTCTCCTTATTTACTCAAGGACTAATCCACCACGGCGTCAGGAGTGATTTTTTCAGGGATTCCGAAAAAATTTCTGCCTTTATTCATTATTTCAAGAAATTTTTCATGACCGTCTTCTAAAGAGGCGGTCTTTATTTCTTTAAATGATTCGATTAAGATATCCATTGTTTTTTCCGTGTGGGCGTTAAGGTGCTGGATTTCATAATAAAGCTCGGGATTTTCCAGCGCCACATCGGCTGTGGTTTTCATCTGCTTGTAAAAAGTAGTGCTTGAAACTGTGTCCAGATCATTGAATGTTATGCCTGTTTTTGAAAGGGCGTTTATGAATCCCACATTTAGGGCATGGCACATTCCCAGAACCACCGACATTAACCGGTCATGCAGCTCCAGCGGCATATTTACAATCCTGAGGGCAGTGTTTTTAAATAAATTTTTTGCCTCTTCAACGGCTGTTTTATTTCCGCAGTCGCAGATTACCAGAATCCTGCCTGAAAGCATCAATGCCCCCGGTGCAAACATGGGATGAATGCTTGCAATTTTCCTTCCTTCCCCCGCGCCTTTTAGAATTGTGGAATACACGGGTGACTTAAGACTGCAGATATCCATAATTACTGCATGGGTGCCGGTATTTATAATGTTATCCAATATGCCCGCGCTTGAAGACATTGGAGTTGAAAGAATGATTATATCGGATTCTTTTGAGCCCGACTCCAAATTTTCAACGATATGATAACCTTCGGGCTTGAGGGGAGAGATGTCGTGGATATAAACATGATGTCCCTGATTCTTCAGAAATGATGCAAGCCATTGTCCCATTCTTCCCGCTCCGCCCACAATAAGAATTTTTTTGTGAACACCGCGGGAATGGCTTTCAATTATGTCGTGCTGTGTTTTTATGGAGCCTTCAAAAAGAATCTTGATAAGAGATTTGCCAAGCTCGGTATCAATGCCGATTTCCCTGCATATTTTTTCTGTTCGTTCAATAAGTTTCGCCTCGGTGGTAAAATCCCTGATGGCTGCTCCGGCGAGCTTTTTCTGCTCGCCGATTTTCCGTGCTGTATCCAGCCTTTTCCTGACAAGGGAAAGAATTGTTTTGTCGATTCTTGCAATTGTTTGTCTGAGAAGCGATATTTCATGGTGTGCTTCGTCCATTATTTTACTGCCTTTCAAAGTTAATTTTATTTAGTGCGCCATCCCCACCTTTTGTGCGTCCGGGGAACTCACCCTGCAGATGTAAGTTTTTTATGGTTTGACGGCATGAACCTTTATGCTTACAAATGATTCAGTAATTGCTTTTATGTTCTCAGGCGACAGTTTTAAATTTTTAATTATTGTCTTTACTGCCGGATCATCAACCAGATGCTTATATTCAACCGGCAAATATGATTCATTTACTATTCTCACATCAACAAATCCTGCTGATTTTATTGCATCCAGGTATTCATCCTTAATCATCGCTCCGCCAAGACATCCGATGTAAGCATCAATTGAATCCTTGATAAAGCCGGGAAGTTCTTTTAATGAAACCATATCGGAAACCATAATTCTACCGCCGGGTTTCAGCACCCTGAAGGCTTCGCCGAATACTTTTCTTTTGTCGGGAGCAAGATTGATAACGCAATTTGAGATGATTGCATCGGCAGTATTATCTTCAACCGGGATTTTTTCAATGTCTCCCAGCCTGAACTCTACGTTTTCTATCCTGCCTTTTTTTGCGTTTTCTCTTGCCCTTTCAATCATATCCGGTGTCATATCTATACCGATAACCTTTCCGTTCTTACCCGCTTTGCCGGCTGCAAGAAAACAGTCAAGACCCGGACCCGAGCCGAGGTCAACAATAATTTCTCCTTCTTTTATTGATGCAAGAGCAACGGGATTTCCGCATCCCAGACCGAGGTTTGCCCCTCCGGGAGCTGCGGCAAGTTCTTCTTCCGTGTACCCGATTTTTTTGCTCAGGCTTTCTGCCGCGTTCTCAGTTTTGCAGCATGAGGATTTCTGAACACAGCAGGATAGAAAACGTA
>JAMDEM010000069.1 GCA_023486985.1 Bacillota bacterium | reverse complement strand
TTTTCCAGAAAAATTTTGATTATCAGGATACTTACATCTTTTATCTTGAGGGAAGATTCGGTCTTCCGGAAAGCGATGACCAGTTTAAAATATGCCTGCCGGGCACGGACCTTATAAGACAGCCTGCTCTTCTTTCGCCTGAATTTGAACTCTCCCAGTATCAAAAGATTTCATATCCACTTGAGCGGTGCACCATATATGATGTGGGTTCCAGGGCTTTTGAAAGCCTGGAACATTATAAAGAAGTAATATCATTCTGGGAGAAGCTTTCCAGGACAGGCATGACTCTCTGGGAGGCGTACCACGAGAGATGGAATGAGAAGGAATTCGAGTCTTTTGAAACCCTGGTGGAAGAGAAACGAAAGGTGTGGAAGGATATAAGCAGCAAATTTTTAGAGAAACTCTATGTTGCCCAGAGAAAGCGCTGGACGGAAGAAAACATAAAGAAAGCTCAGCAGAAGGATTCGTTAAAAGCTTTCTGTCATGAGCGGATAAAGCATCTGGAAAGGTTTTTAAAATGAAGTCAAACAATCCCCTTTTAAGTGAATTAAAAGTTATAAATCTCGGGCTTGAAAATTTTTATAACTCTTTCAAAGCCCAGGGTGTTCCTGTTGTTAATGTAAGCTGGAAGCCGCCTGCGGTAAAAAACATTGATATTCTTACCAGACTGATGGATGATGAGGCGATTGAAAAGGCAAATAATCAGGCGGTAAAAAGGCTGGTTGAATCCAGACCGGTTCTTATGGATTTAAAGCAGGCACGTGATGTTATACCCGGAATGAAGGAAAATATGATACTCCATGCCGGTCCTCCTGTGACATGGGAAAGAATGTGCGGGCCTGTGAAAGGTGCAGTTATGGGAGCCCTTATTTATGAGGGCAAAGCCGCAAATATCAGAGAGGCAAAACAATTAGCCGAAAGCGGGAAAATAAAATTTTCACCCTGCCATCACCACGGGACTGTGGGACCTATGGCAGGCGTGGTTTCGCCTTCCATGTATGTTTACTGCATGAAGAATGTAACTTATGGAAACACTGCGCACTGCACCATTAACGAGGGACTCGGCAAGGTATTAAGGTTTGGAGCTTATGACAGCGAGGTAATCAAGCGCCTGAAATGGATGGAGAAAGTATTTGCTCCTCTTCTTAAAAAAGCCATTTTGAAATCAGGCGGTATTGATATAAAGAAACTTACCTCACAGGCGCTTTTAATGGGTGACGAATGTCATAACCGGAATGTTGCCGGCACGAGTCTTTTCCTGAAGGAGATTCTGCCGTTTCTTCTTGAAAGCGGCGAGTCTTCATCAGTAATCAAAGATGTGACGGACTTTATCAGCGGCAATGTTCATTTTTATTTAAATATTTCAATGGCTGCGTGCAAGGCTATATCTGATTCAATCATGGGATTTAAAGGAAGCACCATAATGTCAGCTATGGCAAGAAACGGCACAGATATAGGCATCAGGATTGCAGGTCTCGGAGAAAAATGGTTTACCGCTCCGGCTGGCGAGCCAAAGGGACTTTATTTTTCGGGTTTCAGCGAGAAGGATGCCAACCCTGATCTGGGAGACAGCACCATATCAGAAACTGCCGGAATAGGCGGTTTTGCCATGGCATGCGCTCCGGCAATAGTAAAGTTTATCGGCGGCAAAGCTGCAGAAGCGGTTGAATATACAATGAAGATGTACCGGATAAGCCACTCCGAACACAGGGATTACCAGATTCCCGCCCTTGATTTTAGAGGTGCACCGGTTGGCGTTGATATACGAAAGGTTGCCGATACGGGAATTACGCCGATTATAAACACCGGAATTGCCCATAAAAAGCCCGGAATAGGGCAGGTGGGAGCGGGAATCCTTTTTGCGTCTTTTGAGTGTTTTGAGCAGGCAATTGAAGAGTTTGGCAGAGTATACAAGAAATGAAAGTAAGTATAAAACTTTATTCTTTTATTAAAGATGCGGCAGGTGTAAGCAAAGAAAGTATAGAGATAAATGAGGGCACAACTCTGGCAGGCTTACTTGATTTTCTTGTATCAAGGTACGGGAGAAAATTTAAAGAGGCTATCCTGAAGGAAGGCAGATTAAATCCCCATATCAAGATATTCTGCAGTGAAAAATTAATTAATAAAAATGATTTAAGCCTTATGCTGGAAGAGGGAAACGAAATTCTTATGTTCCCGCCGGTGTCCGGTGGATAAAAAGGTTTTTTAGTGCTGATGCAAAGGAACCCCTCACCTCTACCTTTGGGAGTAAGTTATCCCCCCTCTTTGCTAAAGAGGGGCAGGGGGAGTTAATTATTCCCTCTCCCCATGGGGAGAGGATTAAGGTGAGGGGGAGGAATACAGGAAAGGTATAGAAAGGAGCAGGTTATGGACCTTATTGTCAGAAATGCAAAGTTGAGGGGCAGCAAAAAAACTGTTGATATAGGCGTGGCAGGGGAAAAGATTGCAAAGATTGCGCCAAAAATACAGGAGAAGGGAAAAAAAGAAATAGATGCAGGCGGAAAGCTTGTTGCACCGACTTTCATAGATCCCCATGTGCACCTTGATAAAGTTCTTATCAGTGAAGTTGTACGGGAAAATAAATCAGGAACTTTAACTGAAGCAATTGAAATAATCTGGAATAAGAAGAAAAAATACACTATTGAAGATATTATGGAACGTGCCGGAAGGGTAATCCAGTGGGCGGTAAGCCACGGCACAACTTTTTTAAGAACTCATGTTGATGTTGACGGTATCGGCGGCTTGAAGCCTCTTGAAGGCTTGCTTGAGGTAAGAAAAGCATATAAAGACCTTGTAGATATCCAGATTGTTGCTTTCCCCCAGGAAGGAATCATCCAGAATGCGCCTACTGAGAAGCTTATGAGAAAAGCCATGGAGATGGGCGCTGATGTTGTCGGCGGCATGCCTTACAATGAAATGACTTATGACGACTCCAAGAAGCATATTCAATATGCATTCAGGCTGGCAAAGGAATTTGACGCCAATATAGATATGCATGTGGATGAGACTGACGACCCCGGTGCAAGAACTCTTCAATATCTTGCAGCCACAGCCATAAGAGAAGGGTACAAGGAGGGAAGGGTAACCGCGGGACATACCTGCGCCCTTGCCGCTTATGATGATTCTTATGCAGCCAAGGTTATCAATCTTATTAAGCAGGCTGAGATGAATATGATTACCAATCCTGCCACAAATCTTATGCTTCAGGGCAGGAGGGATAAACAGCCTGTCAGAAGAGGCATTACCAGAGTTAAGGAACTGGTTGATGCGGGAGTCAATGTTTGCTATGGGCAGGACTGTCTGAAAGATACTTTTTATCCAACTTTCGGACAGGCAGATATGCTTGAGGTAGGCTTGATAACCGCTCATGCGGCGCAATTCAGTATGCCCGCGGAGATTGAGATTCTCTTTGATATGCCCACGGTTAATGCGGCAAAGGTTTTAAGATTAAAGGATTACGGCATTGCAGCCGGCAATACGGCTAGCTTTAATGTAATAGATGCTGAAACAGTACAGGAAGCCTTCAGAACCCAGGCTGACAGGCTTTATGTGATAAAGCGCGGCAAAGTAGTTGCTGAAACAAAAACAACGGTAAAAATTTACAGGTAAGAAAAACCCCTCACCTAAGTCCTCTCTCATATGGAGAGGAGGAAAAGAAAAATTCATCCCAATAGGGAGAGAAAAAAGAAAAATATCCTCTCCCCACCGGGGAGAGGGCAGGGTGAGGGGGCAAGAATATAAAATTCTATATTAAGAATGGAGGAAAATTATGAAACTTGTTGATCTTTCACAACCATGGAGCGCCATGGCACCGCCCTGGCCCACTTACAATCCGCCGGAGGTAAAGTTTATCAAAAGACTATCCGAGCATAAGGTGAACGGACAGCTTATTACAACTACCAATCACTGCGGGACTCACATGGACGGGCCGCTTCATTTCTGCTCAAACGGCAAGGATATAGCCAGCATTCCCCTGGACAGGCTTTACGGTCCCGGTGTTATTGTGGATGTATCTGAAGTTGGAGAATACGGCATAATAAAACCTAATCATATAACCAGTAAAGTTGAAGTTAAAAAAGGCGATATTCTTGTCTGGCACACCGGTTTTCATCATCATGCCTATTGCGAGCCGGGAGCAGATGAGACAAAGTATTTCTGCAAGCACCCTGGACCCGACCATGAATTGATGAAATGGGCAAAAGAGATGGAACTTCGCTGGATAGGCGTGGACTGCGGCTCAGCAGATCATCCAATGAATACCGTCATCAGGAAACTAAGACCTGACCTTGCCGAGGAATGTGAGAAGAAACTGGGAAAATCGATTGATTCAATCTTTAAGGTTGAAGATTATCAGATGATGCACACCAAGCTTTTCCCGTATGACATCATTCATGCGGAAAATCTTGGGGGAGATATTGATAAGCTTTTAAACCAGAGAGTAACAATAGGCGCTTTCCCGTGGAGATTTGTGGGAGGCGAGTCCTGCATTTGCAGGATTGTGGCATTTGTAGAAGAGTGAATTTAGGAGAAGTTATGACAGAAGAGAAAATGCAGGGAGAATTCGGCTGGACAGGTGAAATTCCGACTGATGCAAAGGAAAGATACAGCAGGCTTCTGTTAAAGATTGTCCAGAGAAAAAAACAGGTGGATGAACTTATTAAAATGCTTGAGAAGGATACCAATTGGCTTACAGACCCTGCAAGCACCAGGTTCCACATGAGCCAAAAGTTCGGGCTTTTAATTCACAGCGTAAATGTTACGGAAATTCTTCTTAAGTTAAGGGAGACGCTGGCTTCAAAAATAAGCGAAGAAAGCTGTGTTATTGCAGGGCTTTTTCATGATCTTGGAAAAGTTGGCATGCCGGGCAAGCCTTATTATCTGCCTAACACTGATGACTGGGAGATAAAATACCGCGGGAAAAAGTATGTCGTAAATAACAGCCTTCCCACTGTTTCTGTGTCCGTCAGGAGTCTGTATATTCTTTCAAAGTTTGTGCCTCTCCTGGATGAGGAGGTACAGGCAATTGTTTATCATGACGGCTTGTTTGTGGAGTCAGGCAAGGAAATTTTGGGTAAGGAGGAGCCTTTAACTCTTCTTCTTCACTGGTCTGATTACTGGGCGACAAAAGTAATCGAAGATAAAAAAGTTCCTTCCTCTTCAAAGGATTATTTTGATAAAATATAAAATACCCTGCGCCAAGAGCGCAGGGTATTTTATAACTATTCCTCTCCCCGGGGGGAGAGGATAAAGGTGAGGGGGAATACTTAAACCAGAACTTCTTCCGGAACTCTCATAATTTCATTCCTTTTGACAATGTCAGGAGGAACATTGAATACGAGATCCGAGCCGACCATCTGGCGGACATAATTCTTGACGGTTGAATCCCAGTATTTTTTAGTTACATAATAAACCTTTGCTCCGCCAAGTTCGTGCTGGTATTCGGGCCACGGGTAACTGGGCTGAGCCATGCCCAGGCCCCAGCGGTGCCAGCCGTTATAGCTTTCGTATGTAGCCCACCACTCTTCATTGCCGAGAATTTCAAAGGCATAGTAAGCTTTGGTGTAATACATAATTGCTCCAATTCTTCCGCCGCGGATAAGCGCCATGGAATGGAGGCTGATATTTATGTCTTCATTAAAGAGCCGTCCGTTGGCAAAGCCCGCCCATTGGCCGTCAATGAGACCTACAAGGGTATATGGATCCTTCAGCCGCTTTCTGTACCAGCCGAGAATCTCAGAATATACGCGGGCGCCGACAATATCATAAAAGTCATGGTCTGATTCCATAACTTTTTTCATGTAATCCATCATCATGGGAGCTTCTTCAAGCTTAGCCTCGCGGATGTACATTATGCGCCCGTCTTTCAGGGTGATAGTTGCTCCCGGCCAGGGCTTAATTGCCATGGACGGCCCCTGAAGGAGCGGTTCAATTTCGCGGACATCAAGGGTAATTTGCGTTTGGGATACTTTTTCCGGGGGGTCAAGAAACATTTTTATCTTCCTTTCTTTGTTATAATAACAAGGCTGATCTTTATGATCAGCTGGCAACAAAAGGTATGCTAAATTTGATTATGGAAATATTATATAGTAAATACATTAGGGGGTCAATAGATTTTGAAGTGCGGTTGTAAAACATCAATGAAAAAAAGTAATTTAACTAAATTTTTATGGGGTTCAATTTCATTAACGGCATTATTTGGTGTTTATATTTTTATTGAACCTTTCTTGGTGCAGGTGAAGGAAGTTGATATTGTTGATGAAGATATTCCTGATTCCTTCGATGGTGCCAGGATTGTATTTATGTCGGATATTCATCACGGTCCGTATCTTTCAAGGAATAGAGTTAAGGGATTTGTAAAAAAAGCCAATGCATTAAAACCGGATATTATTATTTTAGGAGGTGATTATGTCCAGGGACGGAGGTATATAAAGCCTTGTTTTGAAGAACTGAAAAATTTAAAGGCGCCCCTGGGAAAGTTCGGGGTTCTCGGCAATCACGATCACTGGGGCGACGCCGACTTAACAAGAAGATGTATGAAGGATGCAGGTATAACCCTTCTTGATAACCGCTCGGAATGGATTGATAACGGAGCCGCGGGTGGAAGAATTAAGATTGGCGGGATAGGGGATTTATGGCATGAAAAACCTGATATTGAGGCAACAATTCATGATGTTACGGAAAAAGATTTTGTAATTTTAGTAACCCATAATCCTGATTACGCGGAGGAGATAAAGACTCATAAAATAAGACTGGTTTTAAGCGGGCATACTCACGGGGGGCAGGTAACACTTTTCGGATTACTGGCTGCTCACCTGCCTACAAAATACGGGCAGAAATACAGGGGAGGTATTGTTACTACAGAATATACAAAAGTCATAGTATCAAAGGGCACAGGAACAATATATCCGCCGGTAAGGTTCTTCTGCCGCCCCGAGATATATTTAATCCGGTTGAAAAAATACTAAGGAGGGATGAGTTATGAAGGGAATTATGAGAATCGGTGTTGTTGTATGTCTTCTGGTACTAGGTCTTTCACTTTTCGCTGTGGCGGCTGATAAGCCGGAACTTCGGCTTATCACAGTTACCGGTGACGCCGAAGTCCGGGTTGTTCCTGATGAGATTGTTATCAACATGGGAGTAGAAACATGGGATAAGGATCTCGGGACAGCAAAAAAACTAAATGATACGCGGGTTAAGAAGGTATTAGCCCTTGCAAAAGAATATAAAATTGACCCTAAATATATTCAAACCGGCTACATAAGCGTTGAACCAAAATATGCTCGTAATGATGAGGAGCGCAAATTAATAGGTTATTTTGTGAATAAAACGATTGTGGTTACTTTAAAAGATATCTCCAGGTTTGAAGATTTTCTTAGCAATATACTTGAATCCGGTGTTAATTATGTCTATGGGATACAGCTCCAGACTACAGAACTTCGTAAATATAGAGACCAAGCCCGTGCCATGGCTATAAAAGCAGCCAAAGAGAAAGCTGTTGCTTTAGCAGGGGAATTGGGACAAAAGGTTGGCAAGCCTTATGCAATTACAGAAGAATATTCCGGCGGATACTACCAGCAAAATTTTTCCAACATGTCTCAGAATGCAAGCAGTGGAGCCGGTTCATCAGAAAGTGAAGGCAGTATCGCCCTTGGCCAGATTACTGTCAGGGCAAGGGTAACTGTAAGCTTTGAACTTGAATAGCTGCCGCTGCAAAAATATTGACAGCATATTCTTAATATGATAAACTTTTATTTGCGGTCAGGCATCGTATGGTGCTTGACCACTATAGTCCAATCAGCTTTTTGGATGGGCCTTTAGCTCAGTTGGTTAGAGCGCACCCCTGATAAGGGTGAGGTGTCTGGTTCGACTCCAGAAAGGCCCACCATACATTAGTGGGGCCATGGCTCAGCTGGGAGAGCGCCTCCCTTGCACGGAGGAGGTCGTCGGTTCGAATCCGACTGGCTCCACCATTTTATTTACCTCTGAATTCGCTTCTATGTCTTCAGCAGCCGAGAATTATTTAGCCTTACTCATAATGTGGAGTGGAATATATGGATGAATTATTACAAGTTGAATACGAATTAACCAAGGAAACCCTTCAGAATTTTGATAGCCAGAAATATTGATAAAATAGCTTTTCTGCATATAAGAGAAAGACAGCAAACCTTGACAATGCTTGTTTCTCTGGTATGATAGATTTGCGGCTGTATTTAGGAGGTGAAATGAGCACCATGGCCAAAAAGAAATTAACAAAAATCCCAATTTTTCTCACACCCGAGCAGATTAAAGAAGCCTATAGACGTCTGCTAGAAGAAGAAGAGGGGGACTGGATGGATGATCCTGTAGTTTTGGAATTGTTAATCGAAAAAGAAAAGAAAGTAGCAGAGGAAATTAAAAAGGGTGAATTTACCACTTTAGAGAAGCTTCAAGCTGAGCTGGGAGTAAGGTAGATGTATAAACTGATTATCCCAATGCTGTCAAAAAAGACCTGAAAAAGCTGCCAGCAGAGGTTCAAAAGCTCATTGTTAAAGAACATCTACCATCTATCGAATCTAATCCTCATAAAGGATCCTTCTTGAGAGAAAAATTCCGGAACTTTCATAAATACTCACTTTCCCATAAGAATACAGAATATCGTATAGTTTATAAAATTGCCGAGGCTAACAAAATCGTTGTTCTAATTATGATTGGTTCCCGAGAAAATTTTTATGAAAAGCTTAAACGCCGGATATAGACCTCACACCCGGAGAAACTCTCTGGGTTTTAATATAAAAAAGCCTGTCTAAATAAACAGGCAGGCATAAAATTTTGAAGTCTCCTATAAATTGCAGGTTTTATCCTATTTTATCTTTATGGTCGATTATCCAGTCAAGGAAATACATGTTGGCGGCATAGACATCTTTATCAAGGGGGTCTATCTGGCTTTCAGGCGGCTGGAAACTGCTTGCCATCTCTATAGTATAACTTATCTTCTTGTTGGCATAGGCTACATCTTCCGAGCTTCCAGAGGTTGGATAGAGTCCGGAGCTTTGCATGACTTTATAAGGTGAGCTCATGGCTTTAGCCATGCCGTTTCCAAGGTCCTTGTACATCTTAGCATCAGGCACTTCCTGGCTTGTATGTCCCCAGGGATAAAGAATTAACTTGCCGTAGCTGTGATGGTCAATTATACCCTTTATATTCTTTCTTCCAAACTCGAGGTTTTGAAGAGCCTGCACTTCAACTTCCGATGCTCCTTTTGGACCCCTGTAGGTATCGTCGTTCGGGTCATCGCTGGTAGCGCTGAAATCATCCCATGTATTGCAGGGTTTGTCTCCTTTGGGCCTGTAAAGTTCAAAGTGGTCTGGATTGCCGTCATAATAATTTCTGTTAAGGTCAACACCAATGGGCGTATCTTTGCCTGTTTTATTGATTGGGCAGGTTTGTCCTTCTGATATATTGCCTTCGTCATTGCCGGGACAGCCTGTATCGGTTATTGGTCTTCTGTTTTTTCTCCACATTGAGTCATCAGTTCTGGTATAGTTATAGCCGTCGGGATTTACAAGCGGAACAACCCATATTTCCGCATTATCAACGCGGTTTTTGGCTTTGGGGTCGGTTGCGTAATCATTTAAAAGGTGATTGGCGATATAGAGCGGTTCTTCCATTGATATCCATTCCCTGGCATGGTGAGCGCCGGTATAAACCACGCCGGGCCTGGAGCTTGTATCGGAGTTAACATCTTTTGAAATTTTAAGAGCCCATATATCATTGCCTTCGCCTGTTTTTCCAAGAGAGATAAGCTTTGCCTTGTCAGGATATTTGGCTTCAAGTCCTTTAAGTTCGGTTGTCAGTTCTTCATAAGTATGATATGCCTTCGCCTGGGGGAGAGGCTTGTTTTGAAGGTAAAGCTTATAATCTTTATATACCTGCTTATCATCAACTGATGCAATGGAGGGATCCTTCAAAACGTCAATTTTGCGCATGTAGTTTTTTATTTCATTTTCAGTAAGGACTTTGTCTTTATTTGCGTCGATTTTATCGGCAACGTCCTGACGGTCCGGGCTTACAGACTTGTAGCCCTTATCTTCCTTGATTCTAAAATAAATGCCGGAAGGCTGGGCATTTCCGGGATTTACTTTTCCGGATTCCATGGCTTTCCCCCTTGTATTTGCTTTCCTTGATTTTATCATAGTTTATGGAATTTAAGCAAGGAAAAATTGTTAAAAAAATGTTAACACCTGTTTTGAGCATATTATAGTTGGAGGGATTTGAATAGCGTCGGGAGAATTGTATAAACTCGCAAGGGCATAAAATAGAAGCGAGATTGCCACGCTACCTTCGGGGAGCTCGCAATGACACTGAATTAAAGGAGTATGATATGCGAAGAGTTCTCAGTAAAGTTCAAAGTGGTCTGGATTGCCGTCATAATAATTTCTGTTAAGGTCAACACCAATGGGCGTATCTTTGCCTGTTTTATTGATTGGGCAGGTTTGTCCTTCTGATATATTGCCTTCGTCATTGCCGGGACAGCCTGTATCGGTTATTGGTCTTCTGTTTTTTCTCCACATTGAGTCATCAGTTCTGGTATAGTTATAGCCGTCGGGATTTACAAGCGGAACAACCCATATTTCCGCATTATCAACGCGGTTTTTGGCTTTGGGGTCGGTTGCGTAATCATTTAAAAGGTGATTGGCGATATAGAGCGGTTCTTCCATTGATATCCATTCCCTGGCATGGTGAGCGCCGGTATAAACCACGCCGGGCCTGGAGCTTGTATCGGAGTTAACATCTTTTGAAATTTTAAGAGCCCATATATCATTGCCTTCGCCTGTTTTTCCAAGAGAGATAAGCTTTGCCTTGTCAGGATATTTGGCTTCAAGTCCTTTAAGTTCGGTTGTCAGTTCTTCATAAGTATGATATGCCTTCGCCTGGGGGAGAGGCTTGTTTTGAAGGTAAAGCTTATAATCTTTATATACCTGCTTATCATCAACTGATGCAATGGAGGGATCCTTCAAAACGTCAATTTTGCGCATGTAGTTTTTTATTTCATTTTCAGTAAGGACTTTGTCTTTATTTGCGTCGATTTTATCGGCAACGTCCTGACGGTCCGGGCTTACAGACTTGTAGCCCTTATCTTCCTTGATTCTAAAATAAATGCCGGAAGGCTGGGCATTTCCGGGATTTACTTTTCCGGATTCCATGGCTTTCCCCCTTGTATTTGCTTTCCTTGATTTTATCATAGTTTATGGAATTTAAGCAAGGAAAAATTGTTAAAAAAATGTTAACACCTGTTTTGAGCATATTATAGTTGGAGGGATTTGAATAGCGTCGGGAGAATTGTATAAACTCGCAAGGGCATAAAATAGAAGCGAGATTGCCACGCTACCTTCGGGGAGCTCGCAATGACACTGAATTAAAGGAGTATGATATGCGAAGAGTTCTCAGTAAAGATGCAGTAAATCACATAGGCAAGGAAATTGTCGTCGAGGGATGGGTACATAAGATAAGAAAAATCGGCGGCATAAATTTTATTGTTATCAGGGACAGGGAAGGTGCCGTTCAGGGAGTAATAGAACAGCAGACAGATGATATCCCTCTTTCAGAGCTTTGTCCCGAAGCAGTCATCAGGGCGACCGGAACTGTTCATACTGAGGAAAGAGCCCCCCTTGGCGTTGAGATTAGAGTATCAAAAATTGACATATTCAGTGTTCCCAAAAACGGGCTCCCTATTGATATAAGCAAGAAAGAATTAAATGCCAAGATTGATACTGTTTTGGAATATCGCGCCCTGTCACTGCGCCATCCCAAGCTGAAGGCAATCTTTAAAGTGGAGATGGAGGTTATAGATTCCTTCAGAAGGTATCTTAAAAGCAAGGGATTCACTGAAATACACACTCCCAAGATAGTAGCCACAGGCACAGAAGGCGGCGCTAATTTGTTTAAAATCCAGTATTTCGACCGCGACGCCTATCTTGCCCAGAGCCCTCAGTTTTACAAACAGACAATGGTTGGGGTTTTTGAGAGAGTTTATGAAGTGGGACCGGTTTACCGCGCTGAAGAGCATGACACAGCGCGGCATTTAAATGAATTTATCAGCCTTGATTTTGAAATGGGCTTTATAAAAGACGAAAATGATATCATGGATATGGAATCAGGGCTTATCGAATATATGATAAAATCAATAGGGGAGAACTGCGCCGAAGAGCTTGATATGTACAAGGCAACTCTTCCAAAGGTTGGAAAGATTCCAAGATTTAAATTAAGAGACATCCAGAGGATATTGGAAGATAAATTTCACAAGAAATGTTATGGCGAGGATGACCTTGACCCCAAGGATGAACAGTTTATACATAAATATGTAAAGCAGGAATATGACACTGACTTTGCCTTTATCAGTCATTTTCCAACTAAAAAGAGGCCCATGTACACCATGCCGGATGACAGCGATCCTGAATTCGCAAGAAGCTTTGATCTCCTGTGCAATGGTCTTGAGATAACAACGGGCGGGCAGAGAATTCACGGCTACGACATGCTGGTGGAGAGCATGAAAAAGCACGGGGTTAATCCTGATAATTTCATTTATTATCTCCAGCCTTTTAAATACGGAATGCCGCCTCACGGGGGGCTTGCCATCGGTGCAGAGAGGCTCACGGCAAGGATACTGGGGCTTGAAAATATAAGAGAAGCAAGTCTCTTCCCGAGGGTGATAAACAGGCTAGTGCCTTAAAACTATATGCTCAAAGCTGTACTTTTTGACCTTTACGACACTCTTATTTATATTGAAATTGAAGCTTATTTAAAGGGCAGGGAAAGGTTAGCCGCAGCCCTGGGGGTAAGCACGGAATTTCTTTTTAGCCTCTGGAGAAAGCATATCCATGCCAGGTTCACCGGTAAAATTTTAACCCTTGAGGACATGATAAAAGTTGCGGCAGGAGAGCTTGGCATTACCCTTGATGCGGAAGTTATAAAAGAATTAGCCCGGGAGGAGCAGGAAAATCTTCTTTCCAGTGTTAATCCTTATCCTGATACTGGAAATCTACTTGCCTATCTTAAGTCAAAGGGCTTAAAAATATGCCTTGTCAGCAATGCCTCGCAGGCAAGCGCCCCTGTTTTATCAAAAGTTAATCTTGAACGGTATTTTGATGCTGTTGTTTTTTCTTTTCAAATCGGCATAACAAAGCCTGAACCTGCCATTTATCATGAAGCTTTAAAAAGGCTTGATGTAAAACCCGAAGAAGCTCTTTTCGTGGGTGACGGAGCGTCGGAAGAGCTTGAAGGCGCGGAAAGGGCTGGAATTAAAGCATTAAAGGTTGTCCAGGATTATCAGGATAAAACTTTCCATCGAAACGATTATAAAGGAACAAGAGTTTTAAATCTTTCCGGCGTGATGGATTTTATAAGAAAGCAGATTTGCAATGAGACTTGAGAAAAAAAAGATTCTTCTCCATGTTTGCTGCGCTCCCGATGCCACCCACGTTATAAGTGTTCTAAAGGAAAATTACGAACCTGTAATTTTCTTCTATAACCCTTCTATTTTTCCTGATGATGAATATTTCTTAAGGCTTTCGGAAGCAGAAAAACTTTGACTTAAGATAGGCGTGGAATTACTTAAATGCAGCTTTTCTCCTGAAAAATGGTATGAGCTGGTAACGGGCTTTGAAGATGAGCCGGAAGGCGGTGAAAGATGCGAGATCTGCTTCAGGATGAGGCTTGAAGAAACTGCGAGGCATGCAAAGGAAAATTCAATAGATATCTTTACCACAACCTTAACCATAAGCCCGCATAAAAACAGCTCTCTTATCAACCGGCTGGGTAAAGAAGCAGGTTTAAAATATGAAGTTGAATTTTTGGAGGCTGATTTTAAAAAGAAAGACGGATTTAAAAAAAGTATCGAGTTAAGCAAAAAACACGGCTTATACAGGCAGAATTACTGCGGATGTGAATTCAGCCTGAGGAAATAATTACCGGTTGATTTTCTCAGAAAGCTTTTTTCCCGTGGTAAAGTGAGCAATTTTCCTTGCCGATATTCTAATCTTTTCTTTTGTCCTGGGATTAACGCCGTTTCTGACAGCTATCTTCTTAATGTTAAAAGAACCGAAGCCCACCATGTTAAATTTTTCTCCCCTGGAGAGGCTGTCTGCTATGGCGGAAAAGACAGCTTCCACAATTCCCTGTACGGTTGTTTTTTTTACTGTTGTTTTTGCAGCAACTCTGCAAATTAGCTCTTCTTTATTCAATGCTTCCTCCGGAATTATTGAAGTTCTGCTGATATTCTCATTTTTAAATTAAAGATTACTTTAGTGCCCGGTTTGTTAAGATACAGGTAAAGTTCAAAGTCATTTTTAACGACTTTTCCATCCGCGTAGTCGAAAAATGTTGTCCCGCTTCCTCTTGCCATTACTTTTTCACCGGTGGGAGTGGGGACCTCCACTTCCTTTATTTCTGACTTTATTATGGCGCAGTTAAGATGTCAAAAAACGGAACTGTCCTGGAAGGTATATTCGACCGTTAGAGGGAGTGGTTCAGTCTGCCCGGGAAGCATTATCTTTTTATCGGTCTGCCATTTTTTTCCAATTTCTATTTTGCCGCTGGGCAGAATCATTTCATACTGGGCATTTTGCCCCGATGGATTGTCAACAGCGGCAGGACCGGTTTTAGCCTCAAGGACAGTTCCGTTTTTTGACATCTTTATCCAGACCGGAGTTGGAGTCTGGACCATTGTGTAAATTTTCCCGCTCATGTTCATGGTCATATTCTTTGTCTGGATTTCAATATCATATATATCGTCCGGAGTTCTGTTAATGATTTTTTCGTTTACTAATGCATCAATGCTTGTGTCAATGATCTCGTTTTTTTCTCTCATGGCAATCTGTCCAAAATAATTAATATTCACTTTATAACTTAAGACATCGCCTTCGTTATAATTATATTCAAGTTTTACACT
>JAMDEM010000064.1 GCA_023486985.1 Bacillota bacterium | reverse complement strand
ATCTCAAAAAGAAAATTTCTCGAAGAACTGAAATCGGTGGATGAAATTATATTCAAGATGTATGGCTATAAAGAATTAAAATTTGAAAATATTCCGGTAAATAATGGAATGATCTTCCTGCCCCGCATAATAATGATGCCGTTATGAGAATCAGGAGCTATCCAGATGCCTGACATTTTTAAAAAAAACAGTAAGGACACGGGAAAGAGCATTCAGTATCTTAATCAAATAGTTCTGGAGACAGGGAACCTTTTAGAATTTTATTCAAAGTTAAGCGATAAAGAGCTTAAAGAAAAAAGCTTTAATTTGAAAAAGGCAGCAGAAGAAGGCAAGGAGCTTGAAGAACTAATCTTTGATGCTTTTGCACTTGTGAGAGAAGCCAGCTGGCGCACCATCGGGTTGCGCCATTTTAATGTTCAGATTATGGGCGGGGCTGTGCTGCACGGCGCAGCAATTGCTGAAATGAAAACAGGGGAAGGGAAGACGCTCACGGCAGTTCTTCCGGCATATCTTAACGCCCTTAAAGGAAAAGGAGTTCATGTAGTTACGGTCAATGATTATCTGGCAAAGCGGGATTTTGAATGGATGGGACCTGTTTATCAATTTCTGGGATTAACTGCCGGAGTTATTCAGGAAAACATGGATTTAAGCCAGAGGCGCAGTGCCTACCGGGCCGATGTAACTTATGTAACCAACAAAGAGCTGGGATTTGATTTTTTAAAAGACAAATTGATTACAGATGTAAATGACAGACTTATAAGAAGTTTTGATTATGCCATTATTGATGAGATCGATTCTGTTCTTATTGATGAAGCACGCACTCCGCTGATAATATCTTCTTCACAGGGAGAATCACCGCAGGTTTTCCATGCTTTTAAGAAAATTGCCGATAAACTGGTTGCAGAAAAAGACTACTGTGTGGATAACAAATATAAAGTTGTTTATCTTACCGAGGAAGGAATTAGACGGGCGGAAAAATTTCTTGGCATAAGTAATCTTTACAGTACCCCTCACATGGGAAAAGCGCATCTTCTTCTTAGCGCTGTTAAGGCAAAAGAGCTTTATCAAAGCGATGTAGATTACATTGTAAGAGGCGATGAGGTTATTATTGTTGATGAATTTACCGGCAGGCTCCTTTTTGGCAGGCGTTATTCAGACGGCCTTCAATTTGCTATTGAAGCAAAGGAAGGTGTTTCCGTGCAGCCTGAAGGAAAGACGCTAGCTTCCATAACTTTCCAGAATTTTTTTCGCAGTTACCGTAAAATCTGCGGAATGACCGGAACAGCTTTACCGGCAGGTACGGAATTCAAGGAGATATACAGTCTTGAAGTGATAGAGATTCCCACCAACAAGCCGGTAATAAGAAATGATTGCGCTTTAAAACTTTTCAGAAGCAAGAAGGATAAGTTTGCAGCAGCAATAGAGGAAATAAAAAAAGTTCACCAGAGCGGACGGCCTGTGCTTGTGGGCACCAGATCCATCGAGGACTCCAATCATATAAGCCTTTTGCTCAGGAAAGCAGAAATAGATCATAATGTTTTAAACGCCAAAAATCATGAAATGGAGGCAAGCATAATTGCCCAGGCGGGCAGAAAAGGGTCTGTTACCGTTGCTACCAATATGGCTGGCAGAGGCGTTGACATTATGCTTGGAGGGATGCCTTTTGATGCCGGGAAGGCAAAGGAGATAGCTGCTATCGGAGGGCTGCATGTGATAGGCACCGAATGCCATGAATCAAGAAGAATTGATGATCAGCTAAGCGGGAGGGCAGGAAGACAGGGAGATCCAGGAAGCTCAGTGTTTTTTCTTTCAGCAGAGGATGAGCTTCTTACTCTTTATAACCGGGATAAAATTGAAAAAATTGCCAAAAAAATCAAAGGTTCAGAATCGCTTGCCGGCAGCAGGACGACAAAGGCAGTCCATGAAGCCCAGCTAATGGTTGAGAATTATCATTTTACAATAAGAAAAAATCTTCTTTTCTATGATGATGTTTTAAATGCTCAAAGAAAGATAATTTACGGTGAAAGGGATAAGATTCTTGAAGGCTCTGACTGGAGAGCAGAAATTTTACGGATGATAGAGGATTTCATTGACCGTGAAATGGAGCTTTTTAATGACAATATTTCTGGTTTAATAAAGTATCTTTCAACAGTTTTCAAAATTCCCGAAAATGCATATGCGGAGAATTTTTTAACACTTAACCGGTTAGAGTTGAAAAAAAATATTTTAAGATGGGCGGTCAGGGCTTATCTTTACAGGGAGTATAATTACAGCAAGCCGACAATGAGGCAACTGGAAAGACTGCTTCTTTTAAGGGTCATTGACCGTGCATGGATTGATCATATTATGACAATGGAAGCGCTGAGGGACGGCATTGGATTGAGAGCATACGGACACTGGGATCCTAAGGTGGAGTATATTCGTGAGGCTGCTGCCGCTTTTGACGAAATGAAGAAAAATATAACTGATGAAGCAGTCAATGCCGTCTTTAAGGTTAAAATAGTGGTTCCACAGATAAAAAATTCTTCCGGGCAGGAATCTTCAGATCAGGCTGGTTCTGAAGGTATTTAATCTCCATTGCTAGAAATTTTTAGAGAGTTAAGACAAATTTCTGGAGAGCTGACATGTTTATTTTTTTTACTACCGACTCTTGAAAAAAAATGCAAAATTTGCTACATTGATATAGGATTCATTGTTATATTATACTAAGCTTTCAGCATACCAACGACTTCACGACATTGCTATAGATGCGGGAAAGAATATAAGTAATAGGTTTTATTGATTATTTGTGAAGTGTTTTTCAAGAGTCGGTAGTAAAAAAAATAAACATGTCAGCTC
>JAMDEM010000045.1 GCA_023486985.1 Bacillota bacterium | reverse complement strand
CATTGGGTTTGTATCAGTAAAACTCTTGCAGGCGCTCCATCCGCTCCTTTAATCAATATGGGAAGAGCAATTAAATTATATTCTCCTCCTGTAACTTTAGATAAATCCAGTCCCTCAATAATTACCACATTGCTGGACAGCAAAATATGATGTGCCGGCTTTTCCTTTTGTTCATGGCGCTCGATTGACAGATAATCTATTCCCACAAGTTTTATGCCTGTTTTCACCATGAAGTCTGCGGCGGAATCTGAAATATAAATAAAGCCGTCCTTGAATTTTTTTTCTTTTAAATAAGATGAATTTTTTGTTTTAAAGAAAACTCTTTTAACTCCTTTAAAATTTAAGCCTTCGATATCTTCTTTTTTGATGGAGTCATTAACATCCAGTTCAAATACACTTACCTTGCCGATTAAAATATCAGCCCGTATTGATTCAATGCCTTTGCCGTCCTTGAAAGAATGAAAGGGCGCATCTACATGGGTGCCTGAGTGAACAGACATGTTCAGGGCGGAAACATTGCTGGTATCGCCTTTTTCAATTGAACGCAAAAGTTCAATTTTTGTTTCAGGCGAGCCGGGCCATAAAAGCATGCCGTTAAATATAGGCATGGTTACGTCAATGCAGGTTGAAGTTAAGATACTATCCATTTTCTGCCGTCTCTTTCCAGAAGTTTTTCAGACTCAACAGGTCCAAAGGTTCCTGATTTATAATTTGGGAACGCTGCAGGTTTTTCCGTTTTCCATTTTTCAATCATGGGAGTAATAAGTGACCAGCAAAGCTCCACCCCGTCTTCGCGGTTATATAAAGTGGAATCGCCCAGCATGCAGTCAAGGAGAAGTATTTCATAAGCGTCAGAAATTTTTCCGCCAAAAACTGATTTGTATAGAAACTCCATTTTAACCTGGCCCATGCACATCTCAGGTCCCGGGCGCTTTGCTTCAAAAGTAAGTGAGATGCCTTCATCAGGCTGGATTCTAAAGGTAAGAATATTAGGCTTTAAATCCTGGGATACTGCTGACTTAATAAACAAGTGGGGAACCTGTTTGAATTCAATGCTGATTTCAGTAAGCGCTCCAGCCATTCGTTTTCCTGAGCGCAGATAAAAGGGCACTCCCTGCCATCTCCAGTTGTCAACCAGGAACCTGGCGGCAGCAAATGTTTCCGTAACCGAGTCAGGGGAAACTCCTTTTTCTTTGCGGTATGGTATTGAATCCACTCCATTTATTTTTCCGCCGTCATACTGCCCCCGCACGACAAAATCCGACAGGTTGTCAGCAGGAAACGGTCTGATGGATCGAAACAGTTTAGCTTTTTCATCACGGATGCAGTCCGCATTGAATGCCGCGGGGGGTTCCATTGCAACCAGGGAAAGGAGCTGAAGCATGTGATTCTGAAACATGTCGCGCAGCGCCCCTGCCTGTTCGTAGTAGCCGCCTCTTCCCTCCACGCCAAGTGTTTCAAGAGCTGAAATTTGAACATTGTCTATGTAGTTACGGTTCCAGATAGGCTCGAAAATGGTATTGGCAAATCTGAATGTAAGGATATTCTGCACAGTTTCTTTTCCAAGATAATGGTCAATGCGGTATATCTGGTTTTCTTCAAAAGACTGGCGGGCAATTTTAGTCAGCTCCTGTGCACTTTTGAGGTCGTTTCCAAAGGGCTTTTCTATAATGACGCGCCGCCAGCCCTCTTCGCTGTTTTTTCGTTTCGAGAGTCCCCGGGAGCCTAAATTCTGCAGAACATCGGGATAGACAGGCGGCGGAACGGCAAGATAGAATACGAGATTACCGCCTGTTATTTGCTCGTGCTCAATTGTGTTTTGCAGGAAATCCGATAGCTTGCTGTATCCTGTTGGATCATTATATTCAAGAGGGAAATAATATATTTTTTTTGCAAAATTTTCGCAATCAGGTGTTTTGTAAATATCAGGAGATAAAAATTTTTGCAGGGATTCCTTAACGTTTTCCCTGAAGGCGTCATGACTCATTTCGGTTCTTGCAGCGCCGACAATGAAAAACTGTGAGGGGAGCAGGTTATCCTGGAAAAGGCGGTATAAAGCAGGAAGGAGCTTTCTGTGTGCAAGGTCTCCAGATGCCCCGAAGATAACCATGCCGCAGGGCTCGGGAGAGCGTGAATTACAAAGATATATGTCCGCATATTCTGTGGAAACTATTGTTTGCTGCATTTCTTTACACCCTCTCCACGGCATGACCGCCGAACTCGTGTCTTAATGCGGCAATAACTTTATCAGAAAAAGCTTCCCCTTCCTGGGACCTGTATCTGTTAAAAAGCGAAAGGGCAATAACAGGAGCGTTCACTTTCAGGTTAATGGCTTCTTCAACTGTCCATCTTCCCTCGCCTGATTCTTCCACATAGCCTTTTATGGAAGATAAGGCAGGATCTTTTTCCATGGCACCTGCTAATAGGTCCAGAAGCCATGAGCGGACCACGCTTCCGTGAGTCCATACTTTAGCGATATCATTTAATTTCAAATTGAATTGCGATTTTTTTAATATTTCAAATCCTTCTCCATAAGCCTGGAGCATTCCGTATTCAATGCCGTTGTGCACCATCTTAACATAATGACCGGCGCCGTGGGAACCGCAGTAAAGATAACCGTCAGGAGGTGCAAGGGTTTTAAAGACAGGCTCCAGATATTTGAAAATCTCTTCTTCACCGCCGAGCATAAGGCAATATCCTATTTCTAAACCCCAGATTCCGCCGCTTGTGCCGGAATCGAGAAAATGGATGCCGTAGTTACGCAGTTTTTCAGCTCTTGCGATCCCGTCTTTATAATAGGAATTGCCGCCGTCAATAATAACATCCCCGGGAGCAAGCAATTTAACAAGCTGGTCAATATGTTAAGATGGTG
>JAMDEM010000180.1 GCA_023486985.1 Bacillota bacterium | reverse complement strand
AGAACTTGTGGGCCAGGTTGCGGCAAATATCAGAAGCATAAGACCGCCCGAACCTTATAAAGGCAAAGGGATAAAATATGAAGAGGAAGTCATTCACAGTCACGCCCCCGGGAATGTCAACCGGCATTTTAAAACCTCCTTTTGCTCCGCCCAGACCAAGCTTCTTTGCCTGTTTTCCGGTCATTACGCCTTTTGGAGTTGACATTATCACAACTCCCAGCCCGCCGAAAAGCCTTGGTATGTCTTCTTTTTTCACATATACTTTAAGACCCGGCTTGCTTATCCTCTTTAATCCCGTAATTATTTTCTCCCTGTGATTGCCGTACTTCATGGCAATTCTTATTACACCCTGAATTCCGGTGTTAATAAATTGATAATCTTTGACAAAGCCCTCTTTCTTGAGAACCTTGGCAACTTCCATCTTTATCTTTGAAGCAGGTATGTCTACCTGTTCATGGTAAGCAACATTGGCATTCCTGATTCTTGTAAGCATATCAGAAATCGAATCGGTCACCGGCATTTTAAAACCTCCTTTTGCTCCGCAAGCTATTTACCAGCTTGAATTAGTTATACCTTAATCTTGCAACCTTGTGATTGCTTTAATTTATTACCAGCTTGATTTCGTAATTCCCGGAATTTCACCTTTGTGGGCAAGGGTTCTAAAGCATATCCTGCACATTCCAAATCTTCTTAAGTATGCTCTTGGGCGCCCGCAGAGCCTGCACCGGTGGTGAAAACGCACTTTAAACTTTGGCTTCTTCTTGAATTTTTCCATCATCGCAGTCGTTGCCATACTTATCCTCCTTTTCAATCCTACGCTTAGCTTCTCTCGCCTACCTTATGGGCCGGCTTCATCCTTGAAATCAGGGTATTACAAAAATTTTTAAGCCACCTGCCGCTCGTTATGACTCTTTAATCGGGCAGCCCAGAAACTTTAAAAATTGAGATGCCTCTTCATCGCTATTTGCCGTAGTCACGACAATTATGTCCATTCCCCTTACTTTGTCAACTTTGTCATATTCAATTTCAGGAAATATTATCTGCTCTTTTAATCCCATGGCAAAATTGCCTCTTCCGTCAAAAGATTTAGGCGAAAGTCCTCTAAAATCCCTGATTCTCGGAAGAACAATATTGAAAAGCTTGTCAAGAAAGATATACATTTTATGTCCACGGAGAGTAACTTTGCAGCCGATTGAAACACCCTGTCTTAATTTAAAGGCTGCGATGGACTTCTTTGCCTTTGTTATAACCGGGCGTTGTCCAGTTATAGACACCATGTCATTAACTGCATTATCAAGCGACTTTGCGGTGCTTATGGCATCGCTTACTCCCATGTTAACTACAACTTTCTCAAGCTTTGGAACCTGCATGATATTTTTATACTTAAATCTTTCCATCATGGCAGGTACAACTTCTTTTCGATATTTTTCCTTGAGCCTTACCATTTCGGCCTCCTTTAATTTCTCTCTTCGCTCTCGCCGAGCTGTCCTCTCGCCTTAACTCCCCCTTTCCCCTCTTTACAAAGAGGGGAACTTTCCGTTCCTCCCCTTAAATTAAGGGGAGGTTAGGCGGGGTTATCCCTTCATTGCGAAGATTGCAGATTCTATTTTGCGATTGAAAACTCTGCAACTTTGTTGCGGAGTATCATACTGCAAAACAAGCTCCGCTTATATGGCTTCTCCGCACTTTTTACAAATTCTCTCTCTGGTTCCGTTTTCCAGAACTTTTTTTGCCGCCCTGGTTGGCTGATTGCACTTGGAACATACAAGCATGACCTTGGATGAATTCATGGGATGGGCAACTTCCAGGATTCCCCCCTGAACAATCTTAGGCGGTCTTGGCTTTGTATGCTTCTTGGCAATATTTACCCCGTCCACAATTATCTTATTATCCTTGGCAAAAACCGGGAGAACCTTCCCCTTCTTGCCTTTGTCCTTTCCGGCAAGGACAACAATAGTATCATTCTTCTTTACGTGAAGTTTACTCAAATCTTTTCCCTCCGTTAAAGAACCTCGGGAGCCAGGGAAATAATCTTCATGAAATCCTTGTCTCTTAATTCTCTGGCAACGGGTCCAAAAATTCTTGTGCCCCTGGGATTTAACTGCTCGTTAATTAAAACAGCTGCATTTTCGTCAAACCTGATATATGAGCCGTCCGGCCTGCGTATTCTTTTTTTTGTCCTTACAACCACAGCCTTTACAACGTCTCCTTTTTTGACCGCCGCCCCCGGAGTGGCTGTCTTTACCGATGCAGTAATGATGTCGCCGACATTAGCGTACCTGTGGTGAAAACCCTTGGCAACCCTAATGCACATTATCTCGCGGGCACCGGAATTATCTGCAACTTTCAGTTTGCTTTGTTGCTGGATCATTTCAGCTGCCTCCTTAAACTACTCTGCTTTTTTAATAATCTCAAGAACCCGCCATCTTTTGTCTTTGCTTACAGGACGGGTTTCCATAATCTTTACCGTATCACCGATTCCGCACTTATTCTCCTCGTCATGAGCCTTAAACCGCGTGGTCTTTTTAATTATTTTTTTATAAACAGGATGAGAAAACTGCCGCTCGCAGGCGACAACCACAGTCTTCTCCATCCTGTCGCTCACGACAGTGCCAATCCTGGTTTTTCTTATGCCTCTTCCCTCCATATTTATCCTCCAAAATTTATTTGCTGTCCCCTTTCACTCCTGCCCGTTCGGGGAACGGGCATTACATCTCCCATGGGAGATGGGATGAAGAGTTAGCAATATCTATTGCACCTGTCCTCCAGCGATCAATTCCCTCTCTCTTAAAATAGTCTGGAGCCTGGCAATCTGCTTTCTTATCTGCCTTACTTTGGTTGAATCCTCAAGATGACCCGTGGCAAGTTGAAACCTTAGATT
>JAMDEM010000017.1 GCA_023486985.1 Bacillota bacterium | reverse complement strand
TTGCCACGCCGGAAATGTATGAAATTGGTTTTGAATTTGTGGACATGCATACCGAGGCGATGGAGAAGATAAGAGGTTATGTGGAAAAATGGAAAAAGGCGGCTGATGAAGACAGGAAAAAAACCTTCAGCCTTGAACCAACGCCTTACACAAGGCCTATGGGCACCTAAAGACTTATCAATGAAAGGAGACGAAACATGGAAGAAAAATTATCAGTAGAGGAGTTTGTCGTAAGAGCCATCGATAAACTTAGAAACCCCAATTACAAGGGCATTCATGTAGTCTTCAGCGGTTTTAACGAGGCATTCAGAAAATACTTTCCAGACAAGGATCCCAAAGAAGAGCTGAACCGGATGGCACAAGCCGGCAAGATAGTAATACGCCCTGTAAGAAGAGGCGTGATGATTTACAAGCCAGGCGAAGCTCCCACTCAGGCAAATGCCGGGGACGCAGCTCTCGGAAAAATGGGGCTGGAGTAATAAACTACCCTGCAGCAAGGTGCGTCCCGGCCGAACCAGCGTGAGGGGGTACCCGCACTTTAGTGTGGGTCGGGGTACTTGCCCCGAAGGGGTGGGTCGAAGGGTTTGCGAAGCAAAAGCACGGGTTTTGGCTGGAACTTCTTGGCAAAGCGGCAACGAAGCTTAGAAGGTTCCGCAAAACCCTGATTTCAAGGATGGATTTGAGCAACAGAGCGAAAAAATTAGACTGCAGGGTATCCCTTTGGGCAAGTTTGTTTTGCGGCATGACACCCCGCAACAAGACTTCGGGGTACTCCGATCGCAAAATAAACTATCTTAATTTCATTTTGGGAACAACTCATTTAACGGGCTGTAAAGGTTTTTGAAGAAATTAAACATTATTACGCCGGTATAAATTCCCATAATAAAGAGCATTATTACGGGAAGCACGGTAAGAAACCTGTTGCTGCTTTCCTCAAGTTCTGTTTCCATATATTCATTGACTTTTTTCAGCATTGAGCTTACATTGCCGGACTCCTCTCCCGTTTCCATCATCTGAAGAACCATTTCCGGAAAAAGCCTTAGACCTCTCATTGCCTGGGTAAGAGTGGCGGCTGTTCCCACCGTGCGGGTAAGGGAAAGAAACTTATTAGCCATATAAAGATTGCCGCAGGCTTTTGCAGAAGAGCTAAGTGCGTCGCTCAGCGATATCCCTGCTTCATAAAGATCGGCAAAAGCCCTTATGAATTTTGTTATGGCTAATTTTTTTATAAATCCTCCGAGAATAGGCACCCCAAGCAAAATCGTATCTATAGTCAGAAGAACCCCAGAGGAGCCTGACAAAATTTTAATCGCCACATAGACACCGGCGGCTAAAGCATAGACGGGAATAATGATTCCAAGTGTTGCTTTAATGTATGCACCCATCCCCTGTGTAAAGAGAAGAAAAAGAGGCGGCAAAAAAATTCCGGCGTGAAATAAAATTGCCGGATAAACAAGTTTCGATATTACCTTCATTCTGTATTTATAAGTTTTTTCAAGATAATCAGCGAGGTCTTTTAACCTCACTTCAAGCATTCCTCCCACTTCGCCGGCTCTTATCATATTTATTGTAAACTCCGAAAAAATATCAGGATACAGGGAGAGAGCATCTGAAAGTGAATATCCTGCGGATAGTTTGGGTTCAATCTCCCGCAGGATATTCACCAGCAGTTTATCGGAGCTTTGAGACTCTAAAGCAACAACCATGCGGTTGGCTGTAAGACCGGCATTTATCATAGTTGCCATCTGGCGGAAAAAAACCGCCTGAGTTTTTAAGCTAATGCCTAATAACACCAAATAAATTACCTCTTTCTGCCACAAAGCCCCCTCACCCTATCCCTCTCCCCTCCGGGGAGAGGGGACGAGGCGAGATTCTTCACTCGTTCAGAATGACAACCCAGGCTCGCTCGCATCAATGACTCATCACGGGCTGGAAGCCCATGCATTTGTAACAATTACGCCCGCTCTCATCCTTACCCCCTAACCCCCCTTTAGCAAAGGGGGGAAGAGGGAGTTGATGAGATGAGACCTGGCACCAAAATTTGCAAAATGTTGCTCGGCACACGCAAGACCTGACCCCATTATTTTTCATATGGTCCGGCAATTATAATAACAAGTCTGTCAGGGTGAAGATACTTCTTAGCCGCCTTCTGGATTTGTTCCTTTGTTATTGATTGATAAATTTTAGGGAATTTTTCCACAAAATCAAGTCCAAGACCGTAAAGCTCTTCCGTAATAAGCATTGAAGCAATGCCAGAATTTGTTTCTAAAGAAACAGGCAGTCTTCCAATAAGATATTTCCTGGCATCATCAAGTTCCCCATCGGTAACGGGGGAATCCTGGATTCTTTTTATCTCCTTAAGAGCCGCCTCTACGGCTCGTTCAACATTCTTAGGATTTACGCCCATCCTGACCACCCACGGTCCTTCTCCTATGGATGGATAAAAGTAGCTGGAAACCCCGTAGGCAAGTCCTTCCTTGTCTCTTATCTGAAGTCCCATGCGGCTTCCAAGAGTATTTTCTCCAAGTATGTAATTCATCACAACGGCCGCATAATAATCAGGATTTGTTCTTGAAAGTCCCTTGCTTCCAATCGCTATCTCAACCTGAGATTTGCCCGGCATATTTATCACTTTTCTGATTCTTTCTTTTGGAAGCTCCACGGGGCTTATATGAAACAAAGGTGCAGTCCCATCTTTCTTCCAGCTTCCAAAATTTTTCTTGAAAAGCTCCACAACCTGGTCCTTTTTTATATCGCCTACAACTGCAATTATCATGGAATCAGGCCTGTAATATTTATCTTGAAATGCAACAATGTCGTCGCGGGTTATTTTGTTTAAAGTCGTCTCGTTTCCCAGCGGTTCAAGGGAGCGCACGGGATTTGGCGG
>JAMDEM010000059.1:308-2922 GCA_023486985.1 Bacillota bacterium | reverse complement strand
CTGCCGGGTCTCAGCTTTTCCAGCACAAGGCGGGTGGCAATTCTGGAAAGAGCCCCTTCCATTCTGGCTTCTCCGCTGCAGGAGATTATTCCCACTTTAAGTGCCGGCATATCAGCCATTTTTCTCAGCACCCCTTTTTGCAATTATGTCATCCACTTCACGGGCGACCATTTCAGCCAGCAGACGGGCTAATTTCCTGCCGGGCTCCCCGATGTCAAGCACAGTTTCCGGTTTGAGCTCCTTATGGTCTTTGTAAACATCCGTAACTTTCATGCCGCAGGCTAACCTTCCGCCAGCCAGTTCCACATTTTTTCTGGCGCACTCAAGAGGACAGCCGTCAATGGTTATGCAGGGATGCTGATGAACCATGTTCAATGCCTCTTTGTCGCCTTTTACCAGCAAGGCAAGGCAGAGAGTTTTACTGTTTGCAGGTCTTAATTTTTCAACCACTTCATAGGTGGCTGCTCTCCCTACGGTTCCAGTGGGTTTCCCGATCCCGCTGCAGGGAATGATTATTATTTCCCGCACTGATTCCATCTAATAATATCCTCCCAGATTAATTCTCTTTGGAACTTTCTTCTTCGATTTTCTTTTTCATCAGCTCAAAATATTTGTCTGCATCAAGTAAGTTTTCTTTATCTTTTTCCCAATCGGTAATTTCAATTACTGCCATCCAGGCGGAATCGTATGGATATTCATTGATTAATTCAGGCTTTTCCTGAAGTTTTTCATTGACTTTCTTGATAACGCCGGTAACAGGTGATATAAGATCTTTTGCACTGAATATTATCTTATCACTGTCTTAATGGTCTCCAGATTTCCCAGCTCTTCCCCCTGCTTTACAGAAGTCCCGACTTCTTTTATTTCAAAAAATGCCGCATCGCCGCTGCTTTTTTGTAAATAATCGCTTGTTCCCACCAATGCCTCATGATTTTCAATTTTTGCCCAGCAGTCATTGGAATGATAATAATACCCCTTTTTTACCTTAAAAATGAATTTCTCAAAAGTAAACTGCAGGTATTCTCCCATTTCACACCTCTAAAACTACTTCTTTATTCTTTTTCTATAGGCACTTTGCCGGAATTCAGTTCAGAAGAAACCTTGAAATCAAACCAGTGGCGGGTGGAGTTGCAAATTCCACAGACTGAAAGCATTACTGGCACTTCCACCAGCACGCCTACTACCGTGGCTAATGCCGCCCCGGAAGCCGGCCCGAATAAGGCAATGGCTGTAGCCACGGCAAGCTCAAAAAAATTACTGGCTCCTATTAGTGCGCCGGGGGAAGCAATATTATGGGGGACTTTAAAGAAGCGCATAAGCCCATAAGCCAGAGTGGAGTTAAAATAAACCTGAATTAAAATCGGTATGGCGATTAAAACCACATGGAAAAATTTAGTGGTTATGCTCTCCGCCTGAAAAGCAAAGATTAATACCAGGGTAAGTAAAAGTGCTATAACAGTTACCGGCTGAAGGACAGGCAGAAATTTCTTTTCAAACCAGTGTGCCCCTTTTTTCTTCAACAAAATAATCCGGGATAAATAACCCGCTCCTAATGGAATAACGATGAACAGGACAACCGAGTATAACAAAACTTTAAATGGCACAACCAGGGAGGAAGCGCCGCTAACCAGGAATTTTACTACCGGAGCAAAGGCAATGAGCATAATTAAATCATTAACCGATACCTGGACAAGAGTATAAGCAGGATCGCCGTCAGTTAGATAGCTCCAGACAAATACCATGGCTGTACAGGGAGCGGCTGCAAGAATAATAACTCCGGCAATGTACTGGTCTGCAAGTTCTTTTCCGATATACGGCAAAAAAAGATGCCTGAAAAAAATCCAGCCAATCAAAGCCATGCTGAACGGTTTAATCAGCCAGTTTACAAATATAGTGATAAGAAGACCCTTTGGTTTCTGGGTAATGTTTAAAATAGAGGCAAAATCTATTTTTACCATCATGGGATAAATCATAAGCCAGATTAAAACCGCTATTGGAATGTTTACCCGGCTTTCACTGCCGAATTCCATGCCGCTCATGAGTTTTACGAAATCAGGAAAAACTTTACCAATAATGATTCCCACACCCATGCATGCTGCCACCCAGATGGTAAGATATTTTTCAAAAAAATTAATCTGTTTTTTCTCAGTCATTGTTTTGCCTGGTTTCTTTATATCTAAATATGACGATATGATTTTATTCCAAAATCCTTCGCTTGTCAATGGCAAATTGCAAATTTGTCTCCCCGTCTTTGAAAGGAGGGAAGTCTGTTTAAAATATATATTTTGAGGGTAAGAAATAAGTGGAAAGAAGGCGGGGACAATGATTACCACAATAATTGCTAAAAAGAGCTTAAATGCTCCTGATGAAGTGCGTGACTTCCCAAACGGCCATGCAAGTATTTCGTCCATTGGCGATGTTACTGTCGGGCGGGTGGTTTTTGAGCCGGGCTGGAAGTGGTCTGAGAGTATAAAACCAATTGCTAAAACTGAAAGCTGTCAGGCTTCGCATGTTATTTATGTCATCTCAGGCTGTATGAAAACCGTAATGGATGACGGCAAGGAAGAAACCTTCTGCGCCGGTGATATCGGTGTGATTCCTCCGGGCCATGATG
>JAMDEM010000059.1:0-298 GCA_023486985.1 Bacillota bacterium | reverse complement strand
CAGATGAATAAAATCTACAATCTTAATTATATCCACAATTTCAGCGGCTTTTCAAGCGCCGTCCCTAATGATTATTCTATAAATTTCCGTATAATCTTTATTATTTCCTGCCTGAAAAACAAATCAACACATTAAGATTAAAATAGACGAGCTTTCACCCGCCTATTTTAATCTTTCTCAACAGAAAAGTTATTTGGCATACTGCTTCATGCCGGTGAAGTCAATGGCAACAACTGAATCGTTGCCAAGGACATAAGCATCATGGCCCGGAGGAATCACACCGATAAGATCGGAAGAG
>JAMDEM010000192.1 GCA_023486985.1 Bacillota bacterium | reverse complement strand
AACAAGGCACAAAAGTTATAGCAACCGGCACAATTCTTCCCGTGTTGATTGTATCTTCTTCTTCGCTTATAATCTCAAATTCAGGATTATGAAGCTGTATCTCCCTGTATCTGATTTCTACTTTGCCGCTTGCTATAACTTTTGTGCCTTGTTTCAAGGTGTTTTTCATATAAGGCTGGTTAAACCATGTAAGAAAAGCAATACCTGTGCCGTCATTAACAGGAATTTTTGTTATGTTTAAGCCGTATCTTGGCTTTATCTGGGCAGCCCTTCCGGTGATTCCGGTTATTGTCTCAAAGCTTCCATCCTCAAGCTGAAAAATTTGCTTTAACCAGCTCCTGTCCTCATATCTTCTGGGCATATGAAAGAGCAGGTCTTCAATAGTTTTAACTCTTAATCTTTCAAGTTTCTTTGCTACAATTGGACCAACGCCTTTGGCAAATTTAACTTCTGAATCCAGAGGAGGGATAAATTTACTTCGCGCCTGTTCGGCAATCTTCGTTTTTGCCTCAACGGCAGGTTTTAAAACCTCACCCTTTAACTGGGAAATAATGCGGGAGGCATTTTCAATTAATTTGCGCCTTTGATTGGGAGGCATTTCGCGGTAACCGGCAAAAAGAGTTTTAAGATTTTCCAGTTTGCTTCCTGATTCTTCCCGGGGAAAATCCTGCATAGCCTTCCTGCAGGCATTAATAACATAATTATCAAAGCCGCCAAAAACAGACTGATTGGTGCAGCCTATTTTAATTTCCACTGCAAAGGGCTTCTCAATTTCAGCAAGGGAATCCCTTTTCTCTTCCATTTATTCTTTCTTAGCTGCCTCGCTCTTTACCGGCTCTTTCTTTTTATGATGAAAATATTTTTTCACCGGCCGTTTTTGCTGGGGATGCTGGGGATTTGGCTGGCGGTAAGGCTGTGCCTGGCGCTGGGGCTGCGGCTGAGTCTGACGACGCTCCTCTTCAACCTGCCCGTAAACCTCTATATTTTGTGATATTTTCTCCACGATATTCTGCCTGACTGCTTCGGATGCAGCTTTTATGGCATTTTTAATGGCTTTGGCATTGGAGCGGCCGTGGCTCTTGATGCATACTTTGTTAAGCCCCAGAAAAGGAGCGCCGCCGTGCTCCGAATAATCCATTTTGAGCTTAAGTTTCCTGAAGACAGGGCTCATTAAAGCCGCCCCCATCTTAACTCTCATACCTTTGTTTACCTCTTCTTTGATGAAGGTAAAGATAAACTCCGCCACCGATTCGCCTGTTTTAAGAATCATATTGCCGATGAATCCGTCGCAGACTCCCACATCCACCTTTCCGGCAAGAAAATCCTTCATCTCCACATTGCCGATATAATTAAGCTTTGACTGCTTTAACATTGCATGAGCCTTTTGAACAACCTGGTTGCCCTTGCCCTGCTCCTCTCCAATACTTAAAAGAGCAACCCGTGGATTGGTAACACCGGCAACTCTTTCAGCATAAATGCTTCCCATGTAGGCAAACTGGAGAAGGTACTCCGGCCTGCAGTCAACATTTGCCCCGGAATCAAGAAGTATGGCGCTTCCCTTTTTAGTGGGCCAGAATGTTGCTATGGCAGGCCTTTTTATGCCTCTCAGGCGTCTGAGATACAGAAATGCAACCTCCGTCAAAGCGCCGGTGTTTCCAGCAGATATAAGGGCGTCGGCTTTCTGCTCGGCAACCGCCTGGGCAGCAAGAATTACCGATGCTCTTCTCTTCTTCCTGAGAGCTGCTGTGGGCGACTCGTCCATTGTTATAAATTCCGTTGTATGAATAATACTGTATTTGAACTTGTCAGGATAACGGGCAAGTTCTTTTTTTATCTTCTCTTCATCTCCAACTAAAATATATTCACAGTCAACTTCTTTTGAAGCCATGACCACCCCCTTGATAATCTCCTCTGGGGCATGGTCCCCGCCCATTGCATCAATGGCAATCCTCATTAATCAACCTCCTAAAATTAAAATAATCTGTTCTCCTGTATTTCCCCATCACTTCTATCCTCTCCCCGCTGGGGAGAGAGAAAGGGTGAGAGGCACTCGAGTCATTTTCTGGAATTGTCTCCCCCGTTTGACGAGGCATACCTGGTTCTGGCGGAAGCCCATTTTCTTAAAGCTTCCATATCTTCCTGCATCGTCTTCGACAGCGGAAAAGTTTGTTTTATTGCGTTTGAGATACGGTCAGTGTTCAGCTCCCCGCCTTCGGAAAATGCGTCATAAAGTGCTGATATTACTGCCTCCTCTATTTCCGCGCCGCTGAAACCTTCAGAGTCAGCCACAAGTCTCTCAATATCAAAGTTTGCAGGGTCCCTGCTTCTCTTTCTAATATGAATCATGAAGATTTCTTTTCTTTCTGCCTCAGATGGAAGATCAACAAAGAAAATCTCATCAAATCTTCCTTTTCTTAATAATTCCGGGGGGAGCTTTGAAATCTCATTGGCAGTGGCAACCACAAAAACAGGAGAAGTCTTTTCCTGCAGCCAGCTCAGGAAAGTTGCAAAAATTCTTGCCGTTGTTCCGGCATCAGTTGCGCCGGAACTCTCAACGCCGGAAAAGCCTTTCTCAATCTCATCAAGCCATAAAACACAGGGGCTTATATTTTCCGCAATTTTAATGGCTTTCCGGGCATTTTCTTCAGTTGAGCCGATTATGCCGCTGAAAAGGCTACCCACATCAAGACGAAGGAGCGGCAGGTGCCATTCAGCCGAGATTGCTTTTGCGCAGAGGCTTTTGCCGCAGCCCTGAACGCCCAGCAGCAAAATCCCCTTAGGCTCAGGCAGTCCAAACTTTCGTGCCTTCTCGCTGAAAGCACTTGCCCTTTTCTTAAGCCACTCTTTTAAATTTTCCATTCCGCCTACCGCTGAAAGACTTTCATCAGACTCATAATAAGTTAAAACGCCTGATTTCCTTATTATCTGCTCTTTTTCTGAAATGATAAGCCCTATGTCTTCCGCATCAAGAGAATTATTCATTACCAGAGCTTTGGCAAAAACATTTTCCGCCTCGCCGGTGGTAAGCCCCTGTGCAGCCTTTATTAACTTTTCCCGGTCATCAGACGGAAGATTTATCTTAACCTGAGGGTTTCTCTTCACCGACTGAATAAGTTTTTCAAGGAGTTCATCCAGGTCTTTATAATCCGGAAGAGGATAATCTATTACCGTAATGTCTTTCTCAAGCTCAGCGGGAACTTTTAAAACCGGAGAAAGAAGAACCACCGTATCATAGCTTGTTCTCAGCGATATGGCAACATCTCTCATTTTGCGCACCACATCGGCTCGTTCAAAAAAGGGATGAAAATCCTTCAAAATAAAAATGGCTGATTCTCTTGACTGCAGGATATAGTCAAGGGCAAGCATTGGCTCCCTTGTAGTATCATTGTGATAAGTGCCGGCAGGCGTGGTAAGCCCCTGGGTAAATGTCCAGATGTAAACCTTTTTATCCCTTGCCTGTGCAATCTTTTCCAGATCCTCTTCAACCCTTCTTTCTTCCCAGGAAATCATGTAAAGTATCGGGTATCTTGCACGAATAAGTATTTCTATGTCTTTCTCGGTGAAAAACGGAAGAACCACCGTATCATAGCTTGTTCTGGTCTTGCTAGTATTCTCTTTGTTTCATTATTTTCCTTGCAAACAAGCAAAAGCGGGTTTGATTTATTAACTCCCCCAGCCCCCTCTTTACAAAGAGGGGGGTTAACTCTTATCCCTCCCCTTAAATTAAGGGGAGGGTCAGGTGGGGTTAATAAATTAAATCCCTACAATTCCGTTTATGTAGCGCCCGTTCCCAGAACGGGCAAGTATAGAGAGCGGATTGAGCCGGCCCGGTATAATCAAATCATAAGGATTGACGTGGAGTTTTTAACTTTTTTGAAGCATCTCTTTAATCTTTGCCGAAATTCTTGAACCGTCAGCCTGTCCCTTTACGGCAGCCACTGCCTGCTTCATAAGAAGACCAAAGTTTGCCTCTCCTGATGAGGCAATGGGCGCAAGGATTGCGGCAAGCTCTTCATCAGACAGCTGCTTCGGCATAAATGTTTCAAGAATGGCAAGCTGAGCCTCTTCATGAGCGACAAGGTCGTCTCTCCCGCCCTTATGGAAGGCTTCGACTGATTCTTTGTGCGTCTTAACCTGTCTTTTGACAATCTCAAGAACATCCTCGTCAGTTACCTTTGATTCTCCCTGGCTGCCGTACTTTGTAATGGCGCTGTTTTTTATGGCGGCAAGGAGAAAACGAAGGGTTTCCAGGCGCATTTTATCGCCTTTTTTCATGGACTCTTTAACATCTGTTTTAATTTGATCAAGAAGCATTTCAATTTTTCCTTTCTATACTGCTTTAGGAACTTTCGTTTCTTCAAAACCTTTAAAATACCTTCTGCATGTATTGACTGTAAAATCATAATATGATAAGATAACTTCGCTTTATCTTATAGATAGGAGTGAAATTATGTCAAGGGTATGTGAAATTTGCGGAAAAGGTCCTGCAACAGGAAATCAGGTAAGCCATTCACACAGGAAAACAAAAAGAAGATGGCTTCCCAATCTTCAAAAGGCAAAAATTCTTAAAGAAGGAATTTCCAAAAGCATGGTTGTTTGCACAAGATGCATAAGGTCACAGAAAGTGAAGTCTGCGGTTCCCGCATAAGGCTGAAATATTAATTAAAAATTCAAGAGACCCTTTACGGGTCTCTTTTAGTTCATTCAATATCCCACAGCTTTAACATGCTTTAAAACCGCTCTTACCCCGCCGCGTCTTTCTATCTCCACAAACTTTCTAAGGCCGGAGCCGTAAACATCATCTCTTTTAAACTCTTTTATCATAATTTGCGTGTAACCCTTTATCTGTGCCACTTTGTATGCAACCCACTGTGCAAATCCTTCCTTAAGTTCACTGGAGGATGTATAGGGACAGTTTTCATAAAACCATACATTCCCAAGCTCACGAGCAGCAGTCCAGTACATTTTGGCTCTTGGTTGTGCAAAAAGAATATAAACTCTAGCATCTCCGCTGCCCTCTTGAATCTTACCCTTGGAGTCAACATATTTATTTCCATAAGGCCAGTAAAATCCGTCTTCACCTACCGAGAATGATCCATAATTCTTTTGCACCTCTTTCAATTGCTTTTGGTCACATAAATACAAAGGAGGAATAAATTCTATTTTGCTGTTTAAAAATCCGGGGATAATTGAAGCCGCTTCATCATAAATGGCTTTCACTTCGTTATAATCATAAACTGCAGTTTTCAGGCAATCTTCGCATAAATATCTTCCGTCTGAAACAGGATTAATGCCGCTTCTAACAAGAAGCCCGCAGAAGTAGCACATCGGCAAAGTTTTAAAACAGTTATCACAGTAATATATTTTCTCTCCGGTCAGCCCGCTTAAAAGAGAATGAAACCGGCCTGCAGAAGAATCCAAATAAGATTTTCCGCATGTGGCACAGCGCAAGCCGTGCTTCGCCAGACAGTCCCTGCAATAAGATTTTGCAATGCCTGTAGAAGTATCTTTTAATGTCTGCAGCTGCAGAGTTCTTCTTCCGCAGATACCGCAGGACGGAAGCTTGTAATAACATTCATAGCAAACTTTTTCGCCGTCAACATAAACAAAGTTTTTAACCGGGATTTTGCATATCTCGCATCTTGGAAGCGTACTATAACATTGCTGGCATATAGGCTTATTTCCAAAAAGCCAGTATGTACCGGGCTGAAGTTCTCTTCCGCATGTGTAGCACTTAACTTTGCTCTGGGCAAATACGGGTCCATTAAATAAAGCAAACTGAAATAAAACTGATAAGATAAAGATTAGAAAAATTGCTATGAAAAGCCTTTTTTTAATCTTCATTTCTCCCGCCTGTAACAGAAATATTTTTAAAATATCTTATCTGGTATAACCCTGCGCTTTAACATATTTTAAAACTGCTGAAATCCCTCCGGAATTTTCGATGCTGATAAATTTCCGCAAGCCGGTTCCATACACATCATCTCTTTTGAGCTGGATGTTTATTTCACGGTTATAGTCTCCTTTAATTATCATTTCTTTATATGCAACCCACTGAGCAAATCCTTCCACTATTTCTTCAGACTGATTCGGAGGGCAGTTTTCAAAGTACCAGGCATGTCCGAATTCATGAGCAACAACATCAAACATTTCATCTTTTGGAAGTCCGTAGATAACACAAATTACAGGATTCCTGGCTTCAATTATTCCGTTGACATAAATTTGACGATCACAATTATAATATCCTAAATCGAATATTGTGAAAGGTTTTGAACCACTGCAGCGCTCTTTATGTTCTTTATATTGCTTCTGATTAATAATGTAAAGAGGGGGTACAAATTTTATTCTTCTTTCAAGAAACCTGTAAGAAATTGCAACTACTTCATCATAAATTGCTTTGACATCCTTATACTCAATAACTGCATTTTTCAGGCAGTCTGCGCAAATATGCCTGCCGTCTGAAAGAGGAAGAATACCGGGCTTTACAAGCAAGCCGCAGAAGAAACACATGGGGAGGGTTTTGAAGCAGTTATCGCAGTAGAACTTTCTTTCTCCTGTTATATCGCTTGGAAGCTCGTGCAATTTATCCGGCGGAATATCTTTACCGCATATATAACATTTAATACTGTCCTGGGCAGAAACATATTCTTTAAACGAGACAGACTGAAGGAAAATTAAAAAAATAGAAAGCAAAATTAAAGTTGCAAGAAGTTTTTCGTTCTGACTGATTCTCATCGGCTCTCCCCCCTGAAATTTGAAAAATTACCGATTTTAACCTATCACACTCTTACTTATTTCTTTTATTTTGCTTTGGAATACCCCGCAGTCATCCTGAGCATCGCGAAGGATCTCGGATTGAGATTCTTCACTTCGTTCAGAATGACAAATCCCAACCCTCTTAGGCAACTCAATCTGCAAAACAAATTTAATTATCCGCTTCGCTCGCCTCCCTTATAGGTCGGCTTCATTCTGGAAATCAGGGTTTTGCGGAACCTTCTAGTCTCGCGTCCCGCTCGCCAAGAAGTTCCAGCCAAAACCCGTGCTCTTGCTGCGCAAGCCCTCCCTATTCAGTCGGGGACGCACCTTGCCCGAAGGGATAAGTTTATTTTATCATGTATTTTGAAATTTTCAATACTTCAGGTAAAGACTTCCTAAATCAATATCCTGCAGCTTTAACATTCTTTAAAACCGCTCTTACCCCGCCGCGTCTTTCTATCTCCACAAACTTTCTAAGGCCGGAGCCGTAAACATCCGATCTTTTCATTTGCCTGGTTATTTCAATATTGTAACCTTTAATTAAAGCCATCTTGTATGCAACCCACTGGGCAAATCCTTCAACTATTTCTTTGGACTGAGCCGGCGGGCAGTTCTCGCTATACCAGGCATGCCCGAACTCATGAGCAACTGACCAGAAAATTGTAGACCTGGGCTCTCCAAAAAGTATATAAATCCTGGGATCTACAGGTGCATATTTATTGTTATCAGAGGCGTATATCCTGCTCCAGTAAAACCCAAGTTCGTTTGCCGAGAAACTGTCTGTCTCCTTTTGCACATCCTTTAACTGCTTTTGGTCCACAAGATAAAGCGGGGGAACAACTTCTATCTTGCTTCCAAGAATATTCTGAACAGCAGGAACCACTTCGTCATAAATTGCTTTTATATCATTATAATCAAAAACCGCAGTCTTAAGACAGTCCTCACACAGGTACCTTCCGTCAGAAAGAGGGCGTATGCCTGCTCTTACAAGAAGACCGCATACAGCACACTTTTTAAGAGTTTTATAACAATTTTCACAATAGTACTTCTTTTCTAATGTTAATTCATTTGTTACCTCAACATAATCTCCAGAAGAAGATGAAGAACTAACAATAGGCTTGCCGCATGCAGCACAGTGCGGACCATATTTAACAATACAATCATTGCAGTAAGACTTTGTAATCCCTGTGGAAGAATCTTTTATAGCCCATAATTGAATAGCCCGCCTGCCGCAAATGCTGCAGGCTGGAAGCCTGTAATAGCAATCATAACAGACTCTCTTTCCGTCAATATAAACAAAGTTTTTTACCGGGATTTTGCAGATATCGCATTTTGGGAGGGTGTTATAACATTGCTGGCAGACTGGCTTGTTTCCAAAAATCCAGTACGTGCCCGGCTGAAGCTCTTTGCCGCAAACGTAGCATTTTACTTTGCCCTGGGCAAAGGCGATGCCGTCAAACAAAGTAAACTGAAAAGCTAAAGATAAAACAAAAAGGAAAAGAAGGATTGTAAAAAGTTTTCTGTTATTTTGCGATCGAATACCCCGCAGTCTTGCTGCGGGGTCTCCTGCCGCAAAACAACCTTGCCCGAAGGGATACCCTGCGCTCTTGGCGCAGGGTAGTTTATTTACTCCCACCGGCACCATTCCTTCCCAGCATCGCAATAAGCATCCCGGACATTAATTTTACCTCTGCCACTTCACTTAATATTATATTACTAAGTCCCCTTGTATTTCCAGGGACAAGGGTCTCATTTCTCAAAATATATTTTACCCCTTTAAGACAAATCCCATGACAATCGCCTTCCAGAGGAATAAGGGACAAAATAAAATTTTTCCTCCCCCTTATTACAGCTTTTTTGTTTATAAGAAAAATTTCCCACTCTGAAGATAAAATTTTAGCCGGAACCTTTTTACAGAGGGCTTTTTTGAGAAGGAAGATATTAAAGAGTGTATGGTCAATCCTCCTGCCGAGGGCGCCGGCAATTGTTATTTCCAATGGTTTAAGGGATAGTGCATAATCAACTGCCAGCTCAAGATCGCTTTTGTCTTTACAGGGAGAATGTTTCTGAATAGTTACGCCCTTGAAAACAGCCTCTTTTAGAAGAGCTGAAGGCAGGGAATCAAAATCACCTATTATAATGTCAGGCTTTACTCCCAGTTTAAAAGCGGATTTTGCACCGCCGTCGGCGCAGATTATGTAATCCGCTTCTGACGCAGCTTTCTTTATAATAGATTCTTTCTCTGCCTTTCCGCCTGTGATTATTAAAATTTTCTTTTCCATAATCAATCTCGAAGCCCCCTCACCCCTCACTCGCCCCTCGTGGAAGAGGGGGTTATTGTTTTTCCTCGCCCCGAAGGCGGGTACCCGCCCTGAAAGGGTGGGCGGGATTAAGGTGAGGGGAAAACTACTACATTAAATAACTTTCACCAGTCTTCTTACCACTCCCGGCACAATTAACATTGAAAGTACGAGGTCAACACCAAGATAGCTGCCGTTATATAACAGAGAATATATGTACCTGTATGATACTGCGCCGGGTGCAAATTTTTCAATAAAAATCACGCCTGATAGAAAATGAAAGAAAAGGTGGCTGGCAAAAACTGATATTACCGCAAAAATTACAGGCAAAATACTTTTTCCCCGGACAGGAAAAATTCCTGCAATTCCCGCCGAGCCAAAGGCAAGAGGATAATCAAGCAGAAACTGCAAGGCGCCAAAAATTACCGGCGCCTGCTGGAGTAAATGCAGAAAACTGAAGATAACTCCCGAAACAACACCGCTGCGCCATCCTCTAAGAAGAGAAATAATTATCAGCGGCACCATTTCCAGCGACACTGAGCCGCCCTGAGGCAGTCTCCATATCTTCCACATGCTGAATAAAAGAGAGAGGGATATACAGGCGCCTATCAAAACAAAATCTTTAAGCCTGCTCCTGTTCAAAATCAGCTTTTGCCAGCCACCTTTTTCATTGTTTCTATTAATTTTGGAGGAGAGAAAGGCTTGGTGATAAAATCCTGAGCCCCGAGGGAGAGAGCTTCCATTACAAGAGCCTGCTGGCCCATGGCGCTGCACATTATAATTTTGGCGGAAGAATCATGGGAAAGAATGTTTTTTACAGCTTCAAGCCCGTCGACTTCCGGCATGACGATATCCATTGTCACAATATCGGGTTTTAATTCTTTGTACTTCTCAAGCGCCTGAGCACCGTTTTCGGCTTCACCGACGACCTCAAAACCGTTTTTGGCAAGAATATCCTTCAGCATCATTCTCATAAACAAGGCATCATCAACTATAAGAACTTTTGACATACTTCTTTCCTCCGTTAAATGGAAGCTACCAGGCTGTATTTTCTAGTAAAGATGATAGTTTCCTTCCATTGCATCAACCAGAAAAGGATTTTCCCTTTTTTCCTCTTTAATACTTGAAGAGGGTCCATGCCCTGGAAGAATTTCAACATCATCAGAAAGAGGAAGAATTTTCTCTTTTATAGATTTCATTATATCCCTGTATGAACCGCCAGGAAGGTCTGTCCTCCCAACGGAACCGGCAAAAACCGTATCACCGGAAAAGAGCTTTCCGTCAGCCAGAAAACAAACCGACCCCGGTGTATGCCCCGGGGTATGCAGAACTTTAATTGTATATTTTCCAAAAGTTATAGAATCATTTTCTGCAACAGGCTTCTGCGCTTTTATTTTAAAAAGCTTTTTATCTTCATCATGAATATAAACAGGAGCGCCTGTTTCGCTTGAAGCAGCCTCCGCGGCTCCCACATGGTCCGGATGGCCGTGAGTGAGAAGAATTTTTTCAACCTTGAATTTCTTCTCATTTACTGTTTTTAAAATATCTTCCTCGTTATCCCCCGGGTCAATAATCACAGCACTTCTGGAATCCTCATCAGCCAGAATATAGCAGTTGTTTTCCAGGAATCCAACCACTAAAGTTTCTATAAGCAATTTACACCTCCGCTTAAAACTGTTTCTTGCTGTCCAGTAAAAGTGTCACAGGTCCTTTGTTGCATATCTCCACATCCATCATTGCCTGAAACACTCCTGTCTCAACCGTTAGTCCTGATTTTTCAAAAATCCCGATTGCATACCGATAAAGCTCCTCCGCACGCAGGAGATCGGCTGATTCAGAATAACTTGGCCTTCTTCCTTTCCTGCAGTCCCCAAAAAGAGTAAACTGAGACACAATCAAGATTTCTCCGTTAACGTCAAGAAGAGAAAGATTCATCTTCCCCTCCCTGTCCGGAAAAATTCTAAGCTTTATAATTTTATCGGCAATATAGTCAGCATCAGCTTCGTTGTCTTCTTTTCCCACTCCGAGAAGAACCATCAATCCATGCCCGATTCTTCCGGTAATTTCACCGTCCACCAGTACCCTTCCATAGGAAACACGCTGAACGACTGCCCGCAAATTGCGCCTCCTTTTTAACTTAATGTAGTTGCAGTGGCAAATCTTGCTTTGCCCTTTTTCCGCAGACCAAGGTCTGCAACTACGATTTACCAGTTTTCTGAATGCCTATAATGTATGAGTAATTCTTTTAACTTTCATAATGTTCTTTATCTGAGCCAGCTTTTTCATTAAATCTTCAAGCTGTGCCTTATTGGTAACATCAATGCAAAGCTTTATGACAGCCGCATCCTTCTTTGCCCAGGCTTTGCATGACCTTGCAGAAATTTTCATCTCATTGACCATATTCATAACCTCGCTTAAAAGCCCAGGGCGGTCCCAGGCATCAAGCTCCAATTCAACCGTATAAAGGTATTCCTTTAACCTGCTGTCCCATTCAACATCAATTATTCTTTCCTTCTGGCTTGTAAGAGGCACCATATTGGGGCAGTCAACCCTGTGAACAGAAATACCTTTCCCCATTGTAATATAGCCGATGATGGAGTCTCCCGGAACCGGCAGGCAGCATTTGGAAAATTTTACCAGCAGATTGTCAATTCCTTTTACCTTTACAGCCTGAGCAGTTTTCTGCTTCCTTGCCACGGGCTTTTTAATAAGAGCTTCAATTTCTTCTGCTTCTTCTTTGGGAAGCTCTTCTTTAATTCTTGTAATTATCTGCGCCGGGGTGTTTTCACCGTAGCCGATTGAAGCAAGAAGGTCCTCAAAGGTTAGAAAATTCAACTCAGCCGTAACCTGCTTCATTATCTTCTCATTGCCGGGAAAACCTTCAAGCCTGTTACGCTTCAGTTCCCTTTCAAGAATCTCCCTGCCCCGGACAATGTTTTCATCTCTTCTTTCTTTTTTAAACCACTGTCTTATCTTATTCTTGGCATGAGAGCTTTTGCAGACCTTAAGCCAGTCAAGACTTGGCGTGCCATGCTTGGAAGTAATAATATCTGCAATATCACCGTTTTGAAGCTGATAATCAATGGAAACTATCTTGGCGTTGACTTTCGCACCCGCGCACCGGTGCCCCACATCGGTATGAATCCTATAGGCAAAATCTATGGGAGTGGAGCCGGCAGGAAGACCTATAACATCACCTTTTGGAGTAAAGACAAAAACCTGCGATTCAAGAAGGTCAAGTTTCAAATTCTTCACATATTCTGCGGCACTTTTTGTTTCGCCCTGCAGTTCGGTAATTCTTTGTATCCAGGGGAATATATCCCTGACAAGGTTTATATCCCTCTTGCCTTCCTTATAAGCCCAGTGAGCGGCAACTCCGTATTCGTCAACCCTGTGCATCTCCCATGTGCGGATCTGAATTTCCAGAGGCTCATTGCCGGGACCGTAAACAGAAGTGTGAAGAGATTTGTAATTGTTTGCCTTGGGCATGGCTATATAATCTTTTATCCTGTCTTTTATGGGCATCCATAAGCCGTGAATCGCTCCCAGAGAGGCATAACATTCTTCCACTGAATTTACAATTATCCTTAAAGCAAAAAGATCATAAATCTCGGAAAATTCTTTTCCACGCTTTGCCATCTTCTGATAAATACTGTATAGATGCTTGGGCCTGCCCTCGATATGGGCTGAAATATGAAGCTCCTCAAGCTTCTTCCTTATAGTTTCAATGACGCCTTCAATTACCTTTTCTCTTTCCGCTCTTCTTTTGGCAACTCTCTGGACAAGGTTCCTGTAATTTTCCGGCTCAAGATAACTGAAAGCAAGATCTTCAATTTCCCATTTAAGGCGCCAGAGTCCGAGACGGGAGGTAATGGGGGCAAAAATCTCAAGAGTTTCCTTGGCTATAAACTTTCTTTTAAGTGCGGGAAGGGATGAAAGAGTCCTCAAGTTGTGAAGCCTGTCAGCCAGCTTTATCAGTATAACTCTTATATCCCTTGCCATTGCGATAAAGATTTTTCGTAAATTCTCAGCCTGAGACTCTTTCCTCTCCTTGATAGCCCAGGAAACGGAATCCTTCCGCTCGTTAGCGCTTATAGCGCTTAATTTGGTCACGCCGTCAACTAAAGATGCAATTTCCTCGCCAAAGGAAGCTTTCAAATCATCATAAGTAATTTGAGTGTCTTCTAAAATATCGTGAAGAAGGGCTGCGGATATCGTATTGGTATCAAGATGAAGGCCGGCAAGAACTTTTGCCACCTCCAGGGGGTGTATGAGATAAGGCTCTCCCGAAGCCCTCATTTGCCCTTCATGGGCAATTCTGGCATACTGGAAGGCTTTTCTTAAAAGGTCAAAATCAGCCTCTTCGTCATAAACCTTTACAAGGCGTATTAGTTCTTCCTGAGCTTTGTCGAGCACATCAACAGCGCACATATAATTTTCTCTCTCCAACTCTTCTCAAGCAAAAAATATTATATCATATTTGAATAAGAAATAATACAAATTTACTCACGATAACTAGTGAATAACAAAGATGAGAAGGACGGGAATTGCTTTTATATCAGTTTTCAAGAGAGACTGTAAGAAGCATAACGTCGTCTGAGAGTTTTCCGCCTGTATATATCATAATCTCATTAAAAATCAACTGGGAAAGTTCTTTCGCTGAGGGATCCTTTAATTCTTTAATAAATTTTATCAGTCTTTCTTCCCCGAATAACTTCTTGTCACGCCTTGCTTCAGTAACACCATCGGTATAAATAATTAACATGTCGCCTTTTGAAAAAATTTGTTCTTCATTAACATATTTCTGCCCGGCAAATATTCCGATCGGAGGAGATATTGATTTCATAGGAGCAATTTCCGACGTATTTTTTCTAAGTAGCGGCTGCGGGTGCCCGGCATTGCAATAGGTAATAATTCCTGATTTACTGTCCATGATGCCGAAAAACACGGTAACAAATGCCATAGAAGCTGATTCTCTTATTACAAATTCGTTGGTCTTGCTTATTATGACAGCCGGTGAGTCTTCATAATAAGAATAAGCTTTAATGGTGTTTTTAACAACCGAAGCTAACTTTGCTGCTTCCAGTCCCTTGCCGGCAACATCACCGACAACTATACCTATTTTCCCGTTTTCAAGCTCAAAAAGATCGTAAAAATCTCCCCCGACTCTGGAAGTTTCCGCTGCAGAATGATATAGACAGCCGAAATTAATGCCTTTTATCTTTTGCGACGGCTTTAGAAGTGCATCCTGCAAAGTCTCAGCAATATTTCTCTCCCTTTCATAGCGGCGGGCTTTTTCAATTGCCATGGATAATGATGCCATCAATTTGGTTGCAAAATCAATCTGGACTTTTGTGAAGGCAACATGAGCAGAACGGTAAATAAATTGAATTGCACCCACGATTTCTTCCTTTGCTGTCAGCGGGATAATTAAAACCGAACCCAGCCTGTATTTTTCCATCAACTCGCGGTTGACTCTTTTATCATTGATAACATCATTTATTACGACTGGTTTTTTGATTCTGGCTGCAAGAGCTACGTGAGGAACCTCACTTTCGGCAAACCTTCTGCCTATCACAAGCCCGTAGAAGGACCTTACCGTCCAGTAATTATTTTCATGCAGAAATATATCAACTCCCTCGGCGCCCAGCGTTTTACCGGCTTCAAACACAGTCCCGTGTATTATTTTCTCTACGTCAAATGCTTCGCTTATCAGTGCGTTAATGTCATTAAGTGCTTCGCATAGCTTACTTGCCATTTTCTGCTCTGTAATATCCTTAATCACCACAATTAACTCATCAAATTCCTTCAAAAAGGAGGCAGAAACAAGCACATGCGCCAGCGTTCCATCAGCTTTAATAATCTCTGTTTCAAAAGTTTGAGGAGCTTTGTTTTCTTTAATCTCCAAACATTTTTGCAGCACAAACCTTTTCTGATGCCGGGGTATAAACTCAAGAAAGGATTTACCGTCGATTTGATAAGAGGTATAGCCTGTAATCTTCTCAAGACAGGGGTTGAAGTAGCCTAATGTACCGTCTTTGCGCACCGTAAAAATCAAATCGAGGGAATTATTTAAAATGCTCTCGAGGTGTGTTTTAGTATAACCCAATTTGCCTCTCCCCTGTGTCCCAATACCTCGATAAGTGGTAATTTATTTTCGAATGGCGACAATCCAGGGGAAACCCGTGATGTCGCATGAGAAAACAAGCTTAATTTTCCGCTTCGCTATCGCCGGTTTGCCAGCCCCCGGCTTCATCCTTGAAATCAGGGTTTTGCGGAACCTTCTAAGCTGCGCTTTCGCTTCGCTAAGAAGTTCCAGCCAAAACCCGTGCTTTTCACTTCATGAAACCCTCCCTAATCGGTCGGGGCTTCCTTCACCTCTT
>JAMDEM010000137.1 GCA_023486985.1 Bacillota bacterium | reverse complement strand
CGGGAATTCCATTTACCCTTGACAGAAGATCCGCTCCATGAAAAAGTTCCATTTAACATCCCCCTTTTCTTATATCCACAGCCACTCATTTGGTGTTGTAGTGGCAAAACTTGCTTTGCCTTTTTATGGAGAGCAAGCTCTCCCACTACCTCCCGCAGGGTGAGAGCATTTAAAATGTTGTCTTTCCCGTGAAGTTAAAAGACCTTATTTTAAGTTTAGGCACCACAAGACTTGAAGGCACATTGGCATAATTCTCCCTGCCCATAACAAGTTTCCTTCCTAAAGAAATCTTCTCCACGCAGGAAAGGGCATCGGTAATGCTTTGAGTGAATCTTAAATTTTTGACTCTGGCTACTTTTTCGCCTTTTTCAATAAGAAAAACTCCATCCCTGGTCATTCCCGTTATCATGGTTTTCAGAGGATGAACTTCCCTTATATAATGAAATCTCTTTATCAAAAGTCCTCTGTCTGTTGACTTTATCATATCTTCAAGGTTCGAATCTCCGCTGGTCATAAAAATATTCATGGGAAGCGGCTCATTGTATTCGGGATTGGGAGGAACGGCATGGCCGGTGGAAGACTTTCCTTCCTTGGAGGCGTAATAATGGTCATACACTACTCCCATTGCCCTTCCGTCTCTTATAAAATTAACCCTCTTCTTGGGGATGCCTTCAAAATCAAAAGGAAGAACAAACCCTCTTGCATCAAAGCCGTCATCCCATATTGATATATTATCTCCAACTACCTGCTTCCCCCAGTTTCCAGCCAGAAAGGACTTGCCCTCCTCCACTGATGTCGCAGTAAATGACATTGAGGCAAGATACTCAAGCATCATGGCGATTGCATACTCTTCAGCTATTATAGTATATTCACCGGGCTCGACTTCTGCTATATGATTCAGGCTTGCGCTTGCTTCAATGGCTTCATCAGCCACCGCTTCAAAATCAATGTTTCTTACCGCTCGTGCGCTGTCTTCCGAATAACCTGTATATTCCCCTCTTGTAACAACGTTGGTTATGGAAGCTGAAGTGGATGGAAAATAGCAGAATATTCCTTTTGAATTCATAACAGCCATTTCCTGAAATTGAACCCAGAAGGCTCCTGAAGCGCCGGCTCCAGCCGAATCCGCCTTATCCGTAATTATTTTAACCATACCTGCCATTTTATCAGGGCTTAACCTTGCTGTTTCTTCATCCAGGCTTGAAATCTTGTGAAACGGCTGCGGGTGAGGGAACCCGGAAAAGTCAGGATTTTCCTTCTGCTGTCTTGCATATTCGCAGGCGCGCGAGACAGTTTTTTTCATCATTTCCATATCAAAACCGCTGGAGGAAGATGCGCCAACCTTTTTGCCCATTGCCGCCCGGCTGAAAAAAATTGCATTATACTCAGCCATATTTTGATGAATGACTGAATTGGCAAAACGGCTTAACTTGCTGTCAAAAAGTATTATTAGAACTTCCGTCTCATCAGCCCTGGAACTTAAAAGCGCTTTTTCAAGAATCTTTTTTATCTTTTTCTCGCCAAGCATTATGTTTCTAATCCTTCCATTTGCCCACGCCTACGGTGGTGTTTTTGAATCTTGCGGCTGAAGCCCCGTGCCCCACATGCATTACCTGCATAGGCTCGCCCTTGCCGCATCCCGGTATCCCCCAGAGGCGCCATGTTTTTTTGTTTGCCACGGCGTCACAGTTCCCCCAGAACTCTGGAGTAATGCCGGTATAAGTGGGATTTTTCAGAAGTCCCTCGATACTGCCGTCTTTTATCTTATAGGCAACCTCAGTGCCGAACTGGAAATTAATTCTTTTTTCATCAATGCTCCAGCTCCTGGTGTTTTCCATAATAATGCCGTCAGATGTATCCTTTATTATTTCTTCAATATCCCAGTCGCCGGGCTCAAGATTGATATTGGTCATCCTGATAAGAGGAATCCTGTTCCAGCCGTCGGCTCTCATGGTGGCGTTGCTTTCCCTGCCGAACTTTGAAGCAGTCTCTCTTGAAGTAAGATAATCCATGAATATTCCTTTTTTAACAATCTCCGTTCTCTGAGCCGGAATGCCTTCATGGTCATAGCCAAAACTTCCAAGCCCGCCCTCCAGTGTGGCATCAGCCGTAATGTTTACCTCTTCAGAGCCGTATTTAAAATTCCCCTGCTTTTCAGGAGTAAGAAAACTTGTGCCGGCGTAGCTTGCTTCCATTCCCAGTACCCGGTCCAACTCAATAGGGTGGCCGCATGATTCATGAACCTGAAGAGCAAGCTGGGATCCGGTAAGTATTAAATCTGTTTTCCCCTGCGGGCACTGGGGAGCTTTGAGCAGTTTTGACGCCTCATCGGCAAGTTTTGCCGCATTCCCGGCAATGTCCAGTTCTTCAATAAATTCAAAGCCCGCCGCCCGGTAATCTCCGCCCAGAGCCGCAGGATAAGATCTTACCTGAACCTCGTTTCCTTCCTGTGTCGTGGCATAAACCCCGCCTCCGGTGTGATAAATTTCCTGCTCGATAAAAGAGCCTTCAGAACTTAAAAAATCTGTAGTTTGCTTCCATAAATTTATCTCGCCCTCGGTAAGATTCACTTTTTCGAAATCTTTCATCTTTTGATGGGCTTCAAGAAGAATTTCAATCTTTTCTTCCAGAGGAACATCAAAGGGCTCCTTTTTTATATGAGTGCGGTACTTTGCATTTACGGGACGGACTGAGCCGATATCTACATCTTCCTTCTTTACCTTTGAAGACGCCTTCGCTGTTTTTACTGCATCTTTTGCGCATTTTTTAATGGACTTTTCATCCTCTTTGCATGTAGAGGCAAAGCCCCAGGCGCCTTTTGCCAGGACTCTTATGCCAAAGCCCTTGTCCTCATTTTCCATGACTATTTCAGTCTTGCCGTTCCTCATGCTTATAGACTGCAGCTTCCCTGAAACATAACGGGCATCCGCATAATCAGCGCCGGAAAAGATTGCCTCATA
>JAMDEM010000118.1 GCA_023486985.1 Bacillota bacterium | reverse complement strand
TTTACCTGAGATATGTTCTTGCCGACAAAAAAATACCCGATCCGGCTGTGAAAGAAAATGGACAAAAAGTAATTGATGCCGTAAAAGGCGCTGTAATCGGCGAGTTTCACACAGGGAAAGCGGTTAAGGACGCTCACGGAATATCCGGATATATACCTGATGACTACGGCTTTGATCTTCCTCCCACTTTCTTTACTCCCAAGAACTGGGATCCAAAGCATGGATATGAAAACCTGGATTTTGGAAAATCCGGATGGAATGAATTTTTAAATGCAGTAGCAAAGGATACAAAGTTCCATACTTTTTTAAGAAACCAGGGTGTGCCCGATCATGTAATTAACAAGATTGACAAGATAGGCGGCGCAGCCAAAAAGACTGCCTTATTCGCTCTGGCTGTGGCAGGGAATGCAGGGAATTATGAAGCTTATCAGGCTTTCAGAAAAAAGCCTCCAAAAGATTTCTTCTATATTCCGGCAAAGATTGCCTCCGAGATAGGAATTGCAGGCGGCGGCTACACGGCTTTCAAAGGTGCACAGAAGATTCTTGAAGCCCTCGGCAACGAAGACCTGAAGAACAAATCAGCTGCCGTAATTGACGGCGCATTCGATACAGCCCAGGGAATAGCGGTTGCTGCTGCCAATATTGGAATGAATGTGGCAAAAGCTTCAGGTATAACAACACCTGCCGCAATAGTTGCGTTTGCAATACCCATTGCAAAGATGGTTTACACAATGTACACAACTTTCAAACAGCAGCAGCAGGGAAAACAGGCTTCCAGCGAAATGGATCCAATGGAGAAGCTTGCAAGAATCCAGATGGAAAAGTCAGCCAATCTCCAGGAAAAACAGGATGACTATTATGTAAGCCCCCTGGCAAAAGACATTGCCGGACTGGCTTCTCCCGGCACGGTAAATCCCAAAGATCTTTTACAGAAGTAAGAGGAGGATACAATAATGGAAATTGGAACAAACCAGAATATATCTCCGGTAAACCTGCCTTCACAGCCTTTAACGAAGGCTCCAGAGGCAGAGTTAAACTCCCCTGCCCCGCCTGAACAAAAAGACACAGTGCACATTGTTAAGTATGCCCAATCTGATCTTACGCCGGACGGGAAAGTGCCTATAATAATAAAAGCAAAGAGCAGTGAGGAACTTGAAAGCTTTAAAAAATCCCTGCCCATCTTTAAAAATAAACCTTTAATCAAAGATGACCTCCCCGTTATAAACGGCTTCACCGCGGAAGTGGACCCAAAAGAACTTATCTCCCTTTACCAGAAAAAGCCGGAGGATATAAGCATCTTTCTTAACGGGAGAGTAAGATTCCCTGAGCCTGTAATTCCTGAAGCTGATAAAGCTTCGCCGGTTATCAGTCCCAAACTTGATGTGGCAATTCCAACTCTGGGAGTTGACAAAGTATGGCAGCAGGGATATACCGGCAAGGGCGTTGGAATAGCAATAATAGACACGGGAATTTATCCTCATCCTGATTTAAAAAACAGGATAGTGGCTTTTAAGGATTTCATCAACGGGAATACTGAGCCTTATGATGACCAGGGACATGGAACTCATGTGGCAGGAGATGCAGCCGGTGACGGTACCGCTTCAGCCGGTAAATATAAAGGCACTGCGCCTGATGCAAACCTTATAAGCATAAAAGTTCTTGACAAGCACGGTGCGGGAAGATTTTCAGATATTATAAAAGGAATCCAGTGGGCGATTGCCAACAAGGATAAATACAACATAAGGGTAATCAATATGTCGCTCGGCGGGCCGGTAACAGATTCCTACAAGGATGATCCTGTTGCCCAAACTGTTGAGCAGGCAATGAAAGCAGGGATTGTGCCTGTCATTGCCGCAGGTAACTCGGGACCAAAGCCGGGAACCGTAGGCACACCTGGATTTGATCCAAATGTTCTTACCGTGGGAGCACTCGATGACAAGAACACGGTTGACCGCTCTGATGACGAGGTGGCGAAATTCTCAAGCCGCGGTCCCACACCGGTTGACGGACTCACAAAGCCCGATGTCTTAACCCCGGGGGTAAAGATTACAGCAGCCAATGCCCCGGGATCAGAGCTTGACAAGATGCCACAGATACCGCATGTAGGGGAAAATTATATTACGATTTCCGGTACATCAATGGCAACACCCATAATGTCGGGAATTGTTGCCGATCTTATTCAGGCAAATCCAAAACTCACTCCTGAACAGGTAAAAGCAATTTTCAAGGAAACAGCAGATAAACTTCCAGCCGTTGATGCCAACACTCAGGGCTCAGGAGTGGTGGATCCGCAGGAGGCAATAAAGAAAGCACTGGCTGGATAAAAATTTCAATAGAAAATAAAAAGGCTGAGGAAAACATTCCACAGCCTTTTTTAATTTACCTTACATATCCTTGTTTGGCAATTTCATCCCTCATAATCTGAATTCTTTCATCATACGAAGGATGGTCCCTCATGAAATCCGGAATCCAGGAAGGGTTCTTGCCGCTGTCACGCCACTGCTCAAAAAGCTTAACTAACTCATAGGGGTTTCTGCCGTCTTTTATCATGATATCAATTCCGCCCCGGTCAGCTTCGCGCTCCTCATCCCTGCTGTACCGGGGATGAAACACCAGTTCATTCACCAGCTGGACATACTTCAGCGTATTTGCCGCCTCGCCTTTTGTAACAATAAGAATTGCAAGGGACGCCAGTTCTTCCTGTTGAGCTCTTGTATATTCCTTGTCGAAATGCTTTTTCTCAATATGAGTTATTTCATGGCCCAGAATTCCAGCCAGAGCGTCATCGTTTATTCCGCTTTCAATCAAGCCCTGGGTTATATAAATGGGTCCTCCGGGAAGAGCAAAAGCGTTTTCCTCACTCATTTTTACTATTTTAAAAGAATACGGCACTTTTCTCTCGGCAAATCTTACCAGCTCCGCACCGATCCTTGCAACCCTTTCCTGCTGCTGTGCGTTGTCCATGAGGCCATACTGGCTTTCAACCA
>JAMDEM010000056.1 GCA_023486985.1 Bacillota bacterium | reverse complement strand
CATGATTCTGGAAGCGATGGAAATGAGGCTGAACTTACCCAGACTCCGTTTGTAAAAGGAGGGCTGATTCTTGCCTGCAGCCAACTCTTTAAATCAGCCGGGGCAGAACTTTTCTGGGACAGCTCGGACAAAAGCTTAACAATTGTACGGGAAAACATGCACCTGAAATTAAAACCCGGCAAAAAGGAAGCCCTTCTTGACGGCAGAGCATGGGAGCTGCCGATGGAACCGGTGCTCTTCAGAGGCCAGGTGGTTGTACCGGTAAAATCAGTGGCTCAGGCTCTTGAATTGAATGTTCAATGGGTTGAAGAAGAAAAAGCCCTCTCTATAAATACTGCTAAAAACAGCCTTACAACTTATTAACATACTGCATATTTGAAATAACTGTTTGGTAACTTATTCCGTCATTGCGAGATCGCTGAAAGCGACCGTGGCAATCTCGCTTTTATTGTAGAACTCAGGTTTTGGCTCTAAACTGTTTTCGCTATGGAAAACTTTTCTTTAAGCTCTTCCAGATATTTTTCTTTATCAATATCTGCAGGCGTAATTCCCTTTGCCTTTAATTCATTAAGGGATTCAAGATGCCCCGCATAAACCAGGTCTATTTTTTCATCAGGATAATACTTCACCAGGGGGTATTCTAAAAATTCGCCTGTGGCGGGACTGCGTGGCTTTGCTTTTGTGCTTGAAACAAGTTTCCTGCCGTCCGAAAGAAGTGTTGTGAAGGTAAAAAACGGTTTATGGTCTATATCAGGCATGTAAAAGATTTCAAGAAAAGTTTTGTGCTCCGCGCTGGAAAAGAGCCGGAAAAAGATTGTGACAGGCGATCTGGAAAAGGTGCCGTCCTGTAACTTTTCAAATCCCTTTTGAGCAAAGTCTGCAGTAATTTTTTCAAGCTGCCTTGCATTAATCTGGGGAAACTTCTCCGGCTTTGTTTCTTCGATTGAAACATTTGAAAGATCCGTATAATAATCAGATGCAGCTTTTCCGGCAATAACGGCTTTTCTCACACGCAAAATACTTTGAAAAACTGCCCAGAAGATAACTATAAAAAATATGACTACTAATAAAAACGATATTATCCTGCTTATATCACCATAATTCATACATTTTGATTCAATTCTGCCGTTAATTTTTCCTTTTTCGCAAGTTTCCTGATTATTGTTTCTCTTAAGTCTTTTTGTTATCTTTTGTTAAGGAGCTTTTCTCTATATGGTTTTAAAATTTCAACTATATCCCGGTCAGGTATTACAGAGTCCTGCACAGGAATCAAAAAAGGCTCTTTATACGAAAAATCCGAAGCCTGGGGTCCCGGATAAGTTTCCTTACCGTTTATCTTCACAATATGAAGCCCGCACTCGGAGCTTTCCTCAAAAACTATTTCAGCCCAGCCAAGAAATTCTGCTTTGCTGCCGGCATGAAGTATCAGGGCAGAGCCTGTTTTTACTGGATACGAGATGGCTTCAGTGCTGCAGCCGCCTATAATTAAATCTATTCCGTCAACTTTCAGGGCAAGTTTTTTTTCCTCTTTAAGTCCAAGCTGGGATATTACAATTACAATATCTGATTTTGCCCTTAATACGGAGACATATAATTTCGCGGTTTCCACCGGGTCATTAAAATATATTCCTTCAAGTTTTCCTTTGCCCTGCCTTTCAAAAGTGCCGGCAGTGGTAAGTCCGAGAATTGCCACTTTTATGCTTCCGATTTCTTTTATAATGTAGGGAACAGTACCGTCCCACTGCCTTCCGGCAGAATCGGTAATATTTGCAGCAAGAAGTGGAAATTTTGCATCCCTGATCCTTTTTTTTAAAACTGAAGTCCCCCAGGTAAAATCACACAGCCCGGGAACGGCTGCATCATATTTCATGAAATTCATTACTTCAACTGCGGGTTTGCCTTTGAAGTAATCCACCAGGGGCGTGCCGGAGAAGCTGCCGCCCGAATCAAGAAGGAGGTAATAAGGCTGAACTCTCTTTAATAAAGTTATTATAGTGGCAATCCGGTCAAGTCCCCCGCCCCTGCCGCCGGGAAGGTCATCTTTATCCATTACGCCGTTTATATTTGAGGTGTAAAATATAACAAGTGGAATCTGATGGGAACATGATTTTTGAGGACTTTCTTCTGCGCCGGTTAGAAGGGAGAAATTAAGAAGAGAAAAGACAAGAAAGATTACCAGAAGAAGAAATGTTTTTCTTGCAAAACTCATGAGCTCCCTCCTCCACCTCTTTTTTCCAAAAAACTTTTAATTCCTGCAAAAAAAATATTTAAAAAGCTCATTGTCTCCATCCTAACCGGATCTTTCGAAAGTAAAACTTTCGGTTTGTAAACACGTTCTGCAATAGAAAAAACAGGTTGGTTTAAATTAGAGAGGGCAGAAATATTTTAACCGCCTGAATTTTAGACTTCAGACGGTTTTTTCCTAGAGGGAAATTTGTTTTTTGCTAAATTAAATTCCTAATAAAGAGAGTTGACCTTTTCAGAGAGAATTTACTTTCCGGCTTAGAGTTTATCTATTATGATATTCTGAATGATTTTGTTAATATCAATATCACAGGGTTCAAAAGCCCATACCTCTGCTCCAGGTAATAAACTAACCTTTTCTAACAGATGCTTCCCCCCTTTTTTATCTTTAATAAAAAAACCTTCCAAAAGAGGATTCATTTTATCATAAACTTGTGAGAGATCAGCTACTAACAGATATCTGGTAGTGCTCATTATAATTTGCTCTAAAATAATTTCTTTGCCTCGAATATTAGCCATTTGATATAGCATAACCTTACGAGTATGCTTAAAAGGAATAGCAGGATTCACTGAAATTTCAAACTTCCATCTTCCCTCCAGGGTACGTTCACATACTGATTCCTCTTGACCTTGCAAAGTTTTGGAATTCCCCCTTAAAAAGTCATTGTTCTGCTTCTGAAGAAATTGGAGTTATGAGGTAAATTTTGAAAGAGTGATTTTCCCTCCTGGAGAATAATAATAAAGATAAAGGAAGAAAGGAAGGAAGATCATGGGAAAGAGAAAGTTTAGCCC
>JAMDEM010000008.1:7030-15917 GCA_023486985.1 Bacillota bacterium | reverse complement strand
TGATTGGGAACTGCCGGGGCTTGAGAAAATCCTGAAACACTTCCGTTTGCGCTTCCTGAAGTTACAGTTAAAGAGCTGCCTGACCATGTATTGGGAGTGGTTATGGAGCCTGCCGGAACCGGCGCCGGGGGAGCCGGGGCTCCGCCGCCTGATGCAACGCCTGCACCGCCGCCGCCGCCCCCGCAGCCGGATAAAAGAACAACGGCAAGAAGAATAATGATAAGATATGATGAGAAATGCCTTTTCATGACAATCAGAGGGTTACCCTGTTAACAATCCTTTCGTAAAGCTTTTCTCCGATTCCCGGGACATCTCTTAATTCCCCGGCGGACTCGAATCCCCTTATGGAGTTTCTATATTCTATAATTCGTTCTGCAAGTTTTTTGCCGACTCCGGGAAGCTTCTGAAGCTCTTCAGAGGTTGCCGTATTTATATTTATTTTATCAGAATTCTCAAATTTTTCAAATGTTCCTTCATCTAAATATATAAAAGTCCTTTCGTCACCATTGGATGACTCAACTTTAGTGTTATTTTTGCCGGTGTTTATTGATTTTTTACCTCGCCGGGCAGCTTGCTGTTTTTCTTCTTTTTTAGCAGGAACTCTTATCATTTCCCCGTCTTTTAATTTTTTGGCAAGATTAGTTCTAGTCAGGTCTGCCAGGGGTTCTGTTCCGCCGGCAAGCTCAAGTGCATCTTTTATCCGGCTTGATGCGGGAATCTGATAAATGCCCGTATTTTTAACGGAGCCGGTAATATAAACGGTTATAAGTTTTTCTTTTCTTTTTGAAGAAGCTCCGGCAGTTGAAGGAGCTTCGGCATAGGAGATTTGAATTCCCGTGCTTCCGGAAGCGGCATTGGAAGGAATATTTTTATAAAGAAACCAGCCGGCGAAGATTAAGACAATCACAAGGAAAAAGATTAAGCCGGAATGTGTTGAGGCTTTCTTTTCTTCATCCATAACAGAATCTCCCCCATACTCTATCCCTCGAGGAGAGGGATAATTAACTCCCCCTGCCCCCCTCTTTAGTAAAGAGGGGGAGAAAATGTGTCCGTTCGGGGAACGGACGTTACTCCCTCTCCCCACTTTTTTATCCCCTCTCCCTCTGGGAGAGGGTGGGGGTGAGGGATGATTAACTCCCCCATCCCCTCTTTAGCAAAGAGGGGAGATAACTCTATTTTCCTCCCCCTAATTAAGGGGAGGTTAGGTGGGGTTATTACAAGTTTATATCAAATTGCCTCCAGTTTAATTCCTGTGGTATCTGCCTTGAAATCAAGAATTTCAGCGCCCGCCTCCAAGAGAGCAGCACAAACCTGCTCTCTCTTTTCCGGGTCGGCAATTGTAATCATGCATCCTCCTCCGCCCGCCCCGCATAGTTTGCTTGCAATTGCTCCGGCTTTATGAGCGGAAGCCATTATTTTTTCTGTCTCAGGCGTGGAAACGCCTTCGGCAAGGCCTTTTCTGTTCTCCCATTCTTCTTTAAGAACGGAAGCTATCTTCTCAATATCCCTGCTCAGGAGCGCTTCTTCCATTTTTACGGCAGTTTCTTTTATCAGGTGGAGATTTCGAACGGTTTGCGGGTCTCCGTCTATGAAGCGCTTCATCATGTTCCAGTTGTTGGTTCCCGAAAAATGAGAGATTCCGGTAAATGAAAGAATGAAATGGTCGCTGAGAAATCCCAGGTCCTTTTCATCTTTATAAACTTTTATAAATTCAACGCCTTTTTCATGAAATTGGATGGCGTTGAGACCTCCATAAACAGCCGCATAATAGTCCTGTTTTCCTGTGGGTATTTTTAAACTCCGGGCTTCAATATTTGCGCCCCAGTGTATCAGTTCATCAAGGTCTGCATATGTGTCTGCAACTTTATTAAGAGCCGCACTTAGAGCCATCAAAAGGCTGGAGGAAGCTCCCAGTCCTGAGCCACGGGGAGCGGTGTTTTTGGTCATGACAGTCAAGCCTGTTTTGGGGTGATAAAATTTTATTGCCCTGGCGATAAGATCCAGAGGTCCGCCCGGTTTAAGCGTCTCAATGTTTTTTGCCTCAAGCTTTTCATTAAGATCTGTGGAATTAATAAGAATTTTATCGTCGTCTCTTTCCTCAATCTCCACATAGCTTCTCAGGTTGATTGCAAGATTTACGGTGGTGCCTCCGCCCAGAAATATGTAGAGCGGGTAGATATCGAGCGTTCCCCCGGCAAGGTCAATTCTTGTTGGCGCACTAGTTTTAACTTTCATATTTGTAAAATCCTCTGCCGCTTTTTCTGCCGAGATGTCCCGCCCGTACCAGCTTTTTTAACAACGGACAGGGCCTGTATTTGGAATCGGCAAATTCTTTGTAAAGAACTTCCATGATATCAAGACAGACATCTAGTCCGATTAAATCGGCAAGTTCCAGCGGACCCATGGGATGATTCATTCCCAGCTTCATCACCGTGTCTATGGCTTCCCTTGTGCCTACGCCCTCCATCAGGGCAAATGCAGCCTCATTAATCATGGGCATAAGAATTCTGTTTGAGATGAAGCCGGGAAAGTCATTGGCTTCCACGGGAGTTTTTCCTGTTTTAACCGTCATATCAGTAATTATCCTTGTTGTTTCATCGGAGGTTGAAATGCCCCTTATTACTTCCACCAGCTTCATAAGAGGCACGGGATTCATAAAATGCATCCCGATAACCTGGTCAGGCCTGCCGGTAGCCGCTCCAAGTGAAGTTATTGAAATTGAAGAGGTGTTGCTGGCGAGGATGGCATCCTTTTTGCAGGTTTTGTCCAGTTCCTTAAAAACCGACTTCTTTACTTCTGCGTTTTCAATGATTGCTTCAACCACCAGGTCAACGTCGCTTAAATTAGCAATATCTGTGTGGGTTTTTATTAAAGAAAGTGCGGCATTCTTTTGTTCGGCTGTTATTTTTCCTTTCTCCGTGAGTTTTTCAAGGCTCTTTCTTATTTTTTCAACTCCTGCATGCACCAGGTCATGGGCAACGTCAACCAGCATAACTTCATAGCCGGAAGAAGCAAAAACCTGGGCTATTCCATGACCCATGGTGCCTGCGCCTAAAACTCCAACTTTCTTAATTTCCAACATTGCACCTCCGTTGTTTTAATTTTAATGGACGCATGTTAAAAATAAGTTTCTAAATTGTAAAATCTTTTTGAAAAATATTTTAAATTTTTGTATATTTTTACAAAGTCATATTTTCTGAATATAAGTATTTTTTCCTTTAGTCCGCACGTAATTTCAATTTATATGCTGCCATGATTACTGCTGGAATGGCTGGGGGGGAATTTCCAGGTTTCATTGAATATTAGTATTGATTTTTAATTTTATCACTGTGTTTTTATATGATGGATAAGTATTATATAAAAATCAAAAAGAGCCGTTTGGCGGGGTATTTGGCAGCTATAGTTTGCGTTGCTTTTGCAACCGGTATCCTGTTTTTATTCCAAAGCGGCCTTGGCAAGGAATATACCGGTCTTGTGTATCTTCTGGTAATTGCCGTTGTAGCAGCGATAAGCGGCACGCGCCCTGCCATTCTTGCCGCTGTGTTAAGCTTTTTGTCGTGGGATTTTTTCTTTCTGCCCCCGTATTTCACATTTCTTATTTATGACCAGCGAGACTGGATTCTGCTAATAGTGTTTCTTGTAATAGGAATAATGACAGGTCAAATAACCGGCAAAATGAGGGCAAGGGAAGAAGAGGCAGTCAGCCGGGAAAAGGAAATATCTGCGCTTTACAGGGCAAGCCTTTCAATAAACACACAGGTGAATATTGAAAATTTCTATCCTGTCTTGATGGAACAGATCATGAGCGGTACAGGTGCTATCGGGTGTGCCATAATCAGGGACCCGAGGAACAATCAGAATAGTGTGCCGTTTGAAATCACGGCTCAGGCAGGAGATGTTTGTGCGGTTGAGCAGGATGGGACAAGAGCTGTTATCAAATGGGCTGTTGAAAACGCAAAGGCTGTTGGACTGGGCCCTCCACAGGAGCTTTTCGGATTTGAGAATATATTCTGGCCCATTTCGGTGCCACATGAAGAAATTATTTCTGATTCTTCCAGGAGAAAGGATATTTTTTTACCCCTGTGTCTGGGCGACCATTTGTTTGGGGTATTGTATGCAGACCCTGGCAGTAACTCATCTTTCAATGAGGAAAGCTTCAGACTGCTTGTAACTTTCGCAAGCATTATTACAACTGCTATGGAAAGACAAAGGCTGATAGAAGAATCGGCTAAAGCAGTTGCCCGGCATGAAAGTGAACATTTAAAATCAGTTCTTTTTTCCTCTCTTTCCCATAATTTAAAAAACCCTCTTGTATCCTTAAATACGACTTTAAGCAGTCTCAGACAGGGTGATGTCAGCTGGGATGCAGAAACAATAAAGGAACTTCTTGCGCTGATGGCAGAAGATTTTGAGCGGCTGACTGAAAATATCAATGATCTTTTGAATCTGGCACAGCTTGAGTCCGGAATCTGGAAACCAAAACAGGAGTGGTATGAATTGAGAGAAATTGTGAGCACCGGCATAAGCCAGCTTCCTGATACGGAATATAACAGGATCCGTGTTGAAATACCTGATGAATCTTTCCTTATATGGGTTGATTCCGTGCAGATGTCACAGGTGGTCCGCCATCTGGTGGAAAATGCTCTTAAATATTCCCCGGCTGAATCGCCTGTTGCCATCGGTGCAAAAGCTGACAGCGCTGGAATTCAACTCTGGATTGACGATCATGGTGAGGGAATTCCGCCTGAAGAGAGGGAAGCAGTCTTTACCAAGTTTTATAAGGAGAAAGCTTACGATAAAAAAGCTGCTTCCGGGACGGGTCTCGGGCTGTCGATTTGCCGGGAAATAATCCGGGCGCACAAGGGTAGTATAAGAATTGAGAATTCACCTTTTGGCGGGGCGCGGTTTATTGTGACCCTTCCGTTGGAAGGCTCATCTGAGGGGAGAAAACAATGAATACCGGAACAAGCGAAAAAATTCTGGTTGTAGATGATGATATCCAGATTCAAAAAGCAATCCGTATTGCCCTCTCTGCAAGAGGATATGAGGTTATGCTTGCTTCCAGCGGGGAAGAGGCACTTGAGACAGCTCTTTTAAAGAAGCCGGATCTTGTAATACTGGATCTTTCCCTGCCGCAGATGAGCGGCTTTGAGTTCTGCAGGGAATTCAGAAGATGGTCGGAGGCGCCGGTAATTGTTTTGTCTATCCGGGACAGGGAATCTGACAAAATTTCCGCCCTTGATCTGGGAGCGGATGATTATATTACAAAGCCTTTCAACACAGCCGAACTTCTTGCAAGGATACGTGCGCATCTAAGGCGGTCAAAGCAAGCCTCAGTTATAGAGGATGAGTTTGAATTTGATGAGCTAAAAGTAAATTTTCCAGGTTGCCGGGTTGTTGTGAATGATGTTGAAGTGAAGCTTACAAAGACTGAATTTGCACTTCTTCAGTATTTTATTAAAAACGCCGGCAGGGTAGTTACTTATAATAACCTTCTTTCTCATGTTTGGGGTCCTGAGTATGAATGCGACACTCAAACCCTGCGAGTCCACATTGGAAATCTCCGTAAAAAAATTGAACCTGACTCCAACAGGCCCAAGTTTATCATAACCGAACCGGGTGTGGGCTACCGGTTTACTCCTTCCTTCACTTCACAAAGTTAACAAAAATTTAATCAAATCTTTTTCATCCGGATTGCACAATTTAAATAATACTCCTTTCAAGCGTCTTTGAAAAGGAATATCTCCTAAAAGTATTGTAATATATTAAATTAAAAAAAATAAAGAGTATCGGGTATGGATTATAAAGAATTACAATTTTTCCTTAAAGAGGGCGAAGGCTTAACCGTTGAATTCAAGGAAAAATACGCCTCGCGCATAGTTGAGGATATTGTTGCATTTGCGAATACAAAGGGCGGGAGAATACTGCTTGGCGTAAACGATAAAGGCAAAATTACTGGAGAGAAATTAACGAATAGACTGAAAGCCGAGATTTTATCGCTTGCAAGAGACTGTGATCCCTCAATAGTTTTAAATAAAGTGGCCCAGGCTGGTGATATTGTTTTAATTGATGTTCCCGAAGGGGATGAAAAACCCTATTCATGCAGCGCGGGGTATTTCAAAAGGCTGGATGCAGTAACCCAGAAGATGAACAGAAAAGAATTGCAGATTTTATTCCATGATATTTCAGGGGTATCATTTGAAGAAAAAATCAACAGGGATATTACTTTTAAGGAAATTTCCATGGATAAGATAAAGTCATTTTTAAGAGAATCAAAAACCAATATAGGAAAGATTGAACCCGGAGTAATACTTAAAAGTTTGAATTTATGCAAGGATAATTTGATAAAAAATGCCGGCATTCTATTTTTTGCAAAAAATCCAAGGAAATACATCCTGCAGGCGCAGATGACTCTCGTTGCATTTAAAGGAAAAGAGCGTATTCATATCTACGACAGGCAGGATGTGCAGGATGATCTTTTAACACAGTTTAACGAAGCGGAACTTTTTTTAAAGAAACATTTGAATGTAAGAAGCGAAATAAAAGGTTTTAACAGGGCTGACATTTATGAAATACCCCTTGAAGCTCTGCGTGAGGCAGTTGCAAACGCTATAATCCACAGGGACTATTCAGTCAAAGGAACAAGTCTCATGATCGAGGTATACGATGACAGAGTGGAGATTGTAAATCCCGGCGGTCTTCCAGCCGGGCTTACGGTTCAATCACTTGGAAATATTTCTATGAGAAGAAATGAACTCATTGCTGACATATTTGCCAGAATGGACAAGGTTGAAAGGGTCGGCACAGGGATAAAGAGGATGCGCGAGGCAGCCAGGAAAGCCGGCATTCCATATCCAAAAATTATAAGCGACAGTTTTTTCAGGATAATATTTTATAGGCATTCAACCTCCGCACGCGAAATAAGTTCCCGGAAAACTGTGGAGAAAACTGTGGAGAAAACTGTGGAGAAGATTCTTTCAGCTATTAAAGAAAACCCGCGCATAACTGCAAAAGAACTTGAAAAGATAACGGGTCTTACTCGAAGAGGGGTTGAATGGAATCTTGGCAAGCTAAGAAACGCCGGCAAAATTAAACATATCGGACCGGATAAAGGCGGTTATTGGGAAGTCGAGCGAAGATGAAGAAAGAAATTGAATTCAAATTCCAATAGGGACAAGCTTATCATAACCGAACCCGGCGTGGGCATCGTTTCATATCTGTCGACAATTTGGAGAAAGAGATGTAATAAGCAGAATGTACTATTTTTGCATACACTTTGGATGGAGTAATTTAGGAATACAAATATCAGGATGAGGTTAGCAGAATGTTAAAGTTCGTAATACCTTTAACCATGTACATTATGGGTCCAAGCAAGGAATCCCTTAATTTAAAAACCTCTTTCACCTATAAAGACTTAAACTGCAGTTTGTTTATAAAAGGCGATGAAGCTCTTCATAGCGAAGAACTTCCAGTAAAAAAAGCTTTTTTCTTTAGGGGACGAGGGCTGGAAATAATAACTTCCAATGAAACTTCAAAATACAATCTTAAGTTATTAGTTGAGGAGAAAAAATTTGAATACCTCCTTAAACTACTTAGATGTATAGCAAATAGATGTATCCGCGGTATTCGCAACTTCGGAATGATATCGAATATTCAAGAAATAAAACCTGAAGATGAAGAGAACACCGAAAAAATATTAAGAAAATGGTGTGTTGAAACCAGCGCCAATGGAAAAGATTGGGAATCAATATTTGCGGAACAGGAAAAATTTAATCTTTGGGATATGCTTTATGGTTCGGAAGCACAAGAAGCTACAGAACTTGATGTGGCTTTGTGGCCAGGAATAGAAGAGGCAATTCAAGACGATTTAACTCCGCCGCCGGAGAAGGAATTCACAACTAATGCAATAGAGCACTTGCGTTTGAAAAACTTTCGTCTCGCATTAATCGAGTCAATTATTGGGCTGGAAATTGTTTTAACCAGGTATATCCAAAATTATCTCTCCACATATAAGAGGATTCCTAAAGAGAGAATTAAAAATTTTCTAAAACCAGAGCTTGGGTTGAATGCACGTATTTCTGCGGTACTGGATTTAACATTAGATCCAATTGTTTGCTTTTTATGTTATTTGCAAAAGATATTAACCGCAATAAGCTGGCGGAATAAAGTTATACATGAAAGAGGGCATATTCCAAATGGAATTGAAGAGCATTTTCTTAGAAAATGCATTTCGGAAGTTCTTCAATTAGCTATATCCCTTGGTTATTACTCTGAAGAGATACAAGCCTTTCCTCAACTTGATAATATTGCAAATAACATAAAAAGCAAACATAACCTAAAACTAAAACCTACAATTAAACTTTTAGGTAATCATAGAATATCAGTCACATTTCAATCCATTGACCCTTCTGAAAAATTTTCAAAAACTGATTTACTTAATGAAATTGTAAAAGATTTAGTTCAACATCTAAGCTCGCGAGACGATAGATTTATAGCAGAAAAGCATCTTGCTGTTGAATTCCGCTATTTAGACCAGCCGAAAGCGAGATGGATGGCTGGCAACTGGATACTAAAAGAATAAACTGTGCTTCAGAGAGACTTATAAGTAGATTGTATTCCCCCCCGGGACAAATTCCATCGGCCTCACAGCATATTTAAAATGCTGTGAGGCCGGTTAAGATTGTAATCAACGCGATTCCTTCACTTCACAAAGTTAACAAAAATTTAATCAAATCTTTATAAAATCTTTATTTTTTTATCTCCCAAATTTATAACTTCTTTATTTCTGCCTTCTATAATCATATTGGAAAAGATTAACAGGAGGCCGATTTTAATGGATGTTTTCTATGTTGCACTGTCAGTTTTGTTTTTTATTCTTTTAGTATCC